>JAQXJQ010000185.1 GCA_029009035.1 Oscillospiraceae bacterium
GACGATCTCGCCGATGGACTTGGCGCCGAAGGGGACGGTGGTCTCGTAGCTCTGCTCAAACTCCACCCGCAGACTTCCCATATACAGACGGGTGGGCAGCTTGTACTGCATGAAGGAGGACTCGATGGGGCGGCCGGTGACGCCGTAGGTCACATTCTCTGTGAGGGTGTGGCCGATGCCCTGCACGATGCCTCCCTCGGCCTGTGTGCGGGCCAGGGCGGGGTTGATGGGGGTACCGCAGTCCACCACGGACATATAGTCCAGCACGGTGACCTGTCCCGTGAGCTTGTCCAGCTCGATCTCCACCATGCCCACCATGAAGGGCGGGGGAGAGACGGGGGAGGTGTGGGTGGCGGTGGCCTCGGCGGGGTGGGTGTTGTTCAGCTGGCTCTTGACGCCGATCTCCGCCGTGGTGACGGAGGCTCCGGTGGCGGTATTGCGGAGACAGTCCCCTTCAAAGCGCATCTCACCGGGGTCACAGTGGAGAATGTCCGCGGCGATGGCGCACATCTCCTTCTTCAGCTTGGCGCAGGCCAGCTCCACCGCCTTGCCGGTGACATAGGTGGTGGAGGAGGCGTAGGAGCCGGAGTCGTAGGGGGAGGCGTCGGTGTCGGCACCGAAGACCGCCACCTGTTCCACGTCGCACTCCATGCACTCCGCCGCCATCTGGGCCAGAATGGTGTCGCACCCCGTGCCCATGTCGGCCGCGCCGATGAGCAGGATGTAGCTGCCCTCCTCGGTGAGCTTCACGGTGGCGGAACCCACATCCAGGGCGGAGATGCAGGAGCCCTGCATGGCCATGGCTACGCCGGCGGCGCGGACTTTGCCGTTGCCCATGTCCCGGACGGGGTACTTTTCCTCCCAGCGGAACATCTCCCGGCAGTGGGCCATGCAGCGGTCCAGGGCGCAGGCGCTGGCGGTCTCGCCGTAGTAGGCGGGCATCACCATGCCCTCCCGCACCATGCAGCGCTCCCGCAGCAGGGTGGGGTCGATGTTCAGCCGCTCCGCCAGCTCGTTGACGGCGGACTCCACGGCGAAAATGCCCTGGGTGGCGCCGTAGCCCCGGTAGGCGCCCGCGGGCTGCAGGTTGGTGTACACCACATCGTAGGCGAAGCGGTAGGCCTCCAGAGATCTGGTGTACAGGGGGATGGACTTGTGGCCGGACAGGCCTACAGTGGTGGGGCCGTGTTCGCCGTAGGCGCCGGAGTTGGACAGGGTGTAGAGATCCAGCGCGCGGATGGTGCCGTCCCTGCTTGCGCCCAGCCGCACCCGGATCTCCATCTCGTGGCGGGGAGAACCGGCGATCTGGGACTCCTCGCGGGAGTAGACGAGCATGGCGGGCCGACCGGTTTTGAGGGTGACAAAGGCGGGGTAGACCTCGCACACGGCGGTCTGCTTCGCCCCGAAGCCGCCGCCGATGCGGGGCTTCTCCACGCGGATCCTGCTCTTGGGGATGCCCAGGGCGTTGGAGAGGATGCGGCGGCAGTGGAACACGATCTGGGTGGAGGAGATCACATGGAGCCGCCCGTAGCGGTCCATTTCGGTGTAGGTGCGGAAGGTCTCCATCATGGCCTGGTTGAAGGCCTTGGTGTGGTAAGTGCGGTCGATGACGATGTCGCAGCTTGCCATCACCGCGTCCACATCGCCGTCGGAACAGGCGTCGCTGGCCACCAGATTGCGCTTGTTGTCGCCGCCCACCTCACAGGGGGGATACCAGTCCTCCTCCGGGTGGACGAGAATGGGGCCGTCCTTGGCGGCGTGGGGGTCCAGCACCGGCTCCAGCACCTCGTATGTGACCTTGATGAGCTTCATGGCCCGGTTGGCAGCCTTCTCGTCCTCGGCGGCGATGATGGCCACGGGGTCGCCGGAGAAGCGCACATGGCGGTCCAGGATCAGCCGGTCATAGGGGGAGGGCTCGGGGAAGGTCTGGCCGGCGATGGCGAACCGGCGGTTGGGCACATCCTCCCAGGTGTAGATGTCCACCACGCCGGGGACCTTCCTGGCGGCGGCGGTGTCGATGCGCTCCACCATGGCGTTGGGATGGGGGCTGCGCAGCAGCTTCACCACCAGCGCGTCCCGGGGGACGATATCGTCGGTGTAAACGGGCTTGCCCAGCAGCAGCTGCATGGAGTCCTTTTTTCGCACAGCCTTGCCCACGCTTTGGTACTTCTTCTCTTCCATGTCGGCCTCCTTATCTGCGGCTGTCCAGGAAATTCCGAATTCCCCGGAGCTGCCCTTCGTAGCCGGAGCAGCGGCACAGGTTGCCGCTGAGGAAGGCGCGGATCTCATCGTCGGTGGGGTCGGGATTTTCCCGGAGCAGGGCGATGGTGTTCATGACCATGCCGGGGTTGCAGAAGCCGCACTGGTCGGCGCCCTGGTCGGCGATGAAGCCGATGAAGTCGGCGGCCTCCTCCTGCAGGCCCTCCAGGGTCTGGATGCTGTGGCCGGCGGCCCGGGCACACGGCACGGAGCAGGAGAGGACGGGTTTGCCGTCCATGAGCACGGTGCACAGCCCGCAGTTGGCGGTCTCACACCCGCGCTTCACGCTGTAGCAGCGGTGGGCGCGGAGAAAATCAAGGAGCAGCAGGTCGGGGGCGATCTCATCGGTGACCGTCTTACCGTTGAGCTTCAGTTGAATCTCCATCAGAGCATTCCTCCCAGTTCCAGAATTCCCCGCTGTGTCAGCACCTTTGCCAGGTGAGTGCGGTAAGCGGCGCTGCCGCGGATGTTTTTGCCCGTGGGGGCGTTGGCGGCCACATAGTCCGAAAAGGCGGCGGCGGAAGCTTCGTTGATGCCGCCGGAGAGCAGACCCTGTTCGTCCCGGATGACCATGGCCCGGGCGGGACGGGCGCCGATGACGGCGCGGTACTCCCCGTTCACCCGGGACACAGCGCAGGTGAGGACGGGGAAGTCGGTGCGCTGGGCGCGCATGGCCTGATAGACGGGGGCGCCGGGGGTCTTCTTCACAATGAGCCGCACCAGAATGTCATTGTCCTGCTTCATGGCGGCGAACTGTTCCAGGGGGATGACGCCGCCCTTGTACAGCTCCACATAGCTGTCCATGGCCAAAAACAGGGTGAGCACATCGGAAAAGCCGAACCGACCCCAGAGGCTGCCGCCCACGGTGGCCAGATTGCGGAACTGAACGCCCACGATGTCCCCCACGGCCTTTGCCGCGGCGCCCCGGGTGAAGTGGCCGAGGCCCTCGTGCTGCTCCAGCTGCCGCAGGGTGACCATGGCGCCGATGGAGAACTGCTCCCCGGTCTCTTCGATCTGATCCAGCCCCAGGTCGCACAGGTCGATGGCGGTGCCCACCGCGCCTTTGCCCATCTTCAGCCAGAGCATACCGCCGATGATGCGGTTCTGGCGTTTCTGGTTCAGCGTCCAGGCCTCTTCCAGTGTCTGGGCGCGGACATAGTTTTGAATGGTAAACATGGAAATCGCTCCTCCGTTGGGGATCTGCATATTACTTCCACCATAGTATAACAGGGTCAGTTGATTTTGGGAAGTGGAAATGCTATAGTTGAGAAAAACTGTCACAAAGCCGAAAAAGCCTGCGGTTTTTGCGGGAAAATGCCGGGGAGGGAAGTCTATGGATCTCGAACAGCGGTTTGGCTGTGTCATCATGGCCTCCGGAGCGGGGAAGCGGTTCGGCGGGAACAAGCTGATGGCTCCGTTCCGCGGGGCGCCGCTCATCTGCCGCATTCTGGATGCCACGGAGGGACTTTTCCCATCTCGGGTGGTGGTGACCCGCCATGAGGATGTGGCTTTGCTGTGCCGGGAGCGGGGGGTGGAGGCAGTGCTCCACGACCTGCCCTTTCGAAGTGATACTGTGCGCCTTGGCCTGGAGGCGGTGGGGAATGCGCAGGGCTGTCTTTTCTGCCCGGGAGACCAGCCCCTCCTGCGGCGGGAGACGGTGCGCGCGCTCATGGAGCGGGCGGCGGCGGAGCCGGAGCGGATCCTGCGCCCCGCATGGGGCCACCGGGTGGGAGCGCCGGTGTACTTCCCCCGGTGGTGTTTTGCGCAGCTGCGCGGCCTCAGCGGGAATGAGGGCGGCGGCGCGGTGATAAAAAGACACCCCGAACAGGTGGAGCTGCTGCCTGTCCGGGATGAATATGAGCTGATGGATGTGGATACGCCGCAGGATCTGGCGCGGCTGGAAACCGCCCCCGGAACATGAATTTTTGTGTTGTTGCTGCAATGATCGTGGTACGCACAAAATGCCTCCCCGTATGGCGCGCCGGGTCGTCGCGCCCCACGCAAGGTAAGACAGGGACTGCTGCAGTTCGAACGATGAGCTGCAGCAGTCCCTTTTGCTTACTGTGCGTTGATGAGGGAGACGCCCACGGTGAGCTCCTCCAGCACATCCAGAAGGATGCGGGCGGTGTCCAGAGAGGTGAATGTGGTCACATTGTTCTCGCTGGCGCAGCGGCGGATCTCCACGCCGTCGGCGTAGTGGGAGGGGGAGCTGACCGAGCGGGTGTTGATGATGTAGCTGATGTAACCCGCGCGGATGCTCTCGGGGATCTCGGTGCTGCCCTCGCTGATCTTGCCCCGGACACGGGTGCGGATGCCGTGCTCCTTGAGGAAACGGGCGGTGCCCTCGGTGGCTTCGATGTTGAAGCCCAGATCGTAGAACCGGCGGATGAGGGGGAGGGCTTCCTCCTTGTCCTCGTCGGCAATGGTGGCCAGCACGGTGCCGTAGTTCTGCAGCTTCATGCCGGAGGCGGCAAGGGCCTTGTACACCGCCCGGTGGAGCTTGTCGTCATAGCCGATGGCCTCGCCGGTGGACTTCATCTCGGGGGAGAGGTAGGCGTCCATGCCGCTGAGCTTGGAGAAGGAGAAGGCGGGCACCTTCACATAATGGCGGCGGCGCTCCTCGGGATACAGGCAGAAGATGCCCTGCTCCTTCAGGCTGATGCCCAGACTGACCTTGGTGGCGATATCCGCCAGAGAGTACCCCGTGGCCTTGGACAGGAAGGGGACGGTGCGGGAGGAGCGGGGATTGACCTCGATGATGTACACCCGGTCCTCGGGATCGACGATGAACTGGATGTTGTACAGGCCCACGATGCCGATGCCCAGCCCCAGTTTTTTGGCGTACTGGAGAATGACGCCCTTCACCTTGTCGGAGATGGAGAAGGTGGGATAGACCGAGATGGAGTCGCCGGAGTGGACGCCGGTGCGCTCCACCAGCTCCATGATGCCGGGGACGAACACCTGCTCACCGTCGCAGATGGCGTCCACCTCCACCTCTTTTCCGCGGATGTATTTGTCCACCAGCACCGGCTTGTCCGCGTCGATCTCCACGGCGGTGCGCAGATAGTGGCGCAGCTGCTCCTCGCCGGACACGATCTGCATGGCACGCCCGCCCAGCACGAAGGAGGGACGCACCAGCACCGGGTAGCCGATCTCTGCGGCGGCCTTCACGCCGGACTCAATGTCCGTGACCGCCTGCCCCTTGGGCTGGGGGATGTTCAGCTCCAGCAGGAGCTGCTCAAAGCTGCGGCGGTTTTCCGCCCGGTCGATGGCGGCGCAGTCGGTGCCGATGAGCTTCACCCCCCGGTCCATGAGGGGCTGCGCCAGGTTAATGGCGGTCTGACCGCCAAGGGTGACGATGACCCCCTCCGGCTGCTCCAGTTCCACAATGTTCATCACATCCTCCACGCACAAAGGCTCAAAATAGAGCTTGTCCGCGGTGGTGTAGTCGGTGGAGACGGTCTCGGGGTTGTTGTTGATGATGATGGCCTCATAGCCGGAATTGCGGATGGTCTGTACCGCGTGGACGGTGGAATAGTCGAACTCCACGCCCTGGCCGATGCGGATGGGGCCGGAGCCCAGGACGATGATCTTTTTGCCGTCGGAGGGGCGGGACTCGTTTTCCTCCTCATAGGTGGAGTAGAAGTAGGGGACATAGCTGTCGAACTCCGAGGCGCAGGTGTCGATCATCTTGTACACCGGGAACAATCCGGCCCTGCGGCGCAGGGCGTACACCGACGGCTCGTCGGTGTTCCACAGCGTGGCCACCGTGCGGTCGGCAAAGCCCATGCGCTTGGCCCGCCACAGCTCGCCCTCGTCGCCGGGGGAGCGCTTCAGCCGCGCCTCCTCCTCCACGATGAGCCGCAGCTTGTCCACGAAGAAGCGGTCGATGCGGGTGGCGGCGCAGATGTCGCTCACCGGTGTGCCCAGCCGCAGCAGCCGGGCGATGGCGTAAATGCGGTCGTCGGTGCCGATTTTGATGTAATCCAGCAGCTCTTCCGGGCTTTTTTCGTCGAACTCCTTTTTGTAGAGGTGGAACAGGCCGATCTCCAGGGAGCGGATGGCCTTGAGCAGGCTCTCCTCAAAGGTGCGGCCCACGCTCATCACCTCGCCGGTGGCCTTCATCTGGGTGCCCAGCTTCTGGTTGGCGTCGGCAAACTTGTCGAAGGGAAAGCGGGGCATTTTGGTCACCACATAGTCCAGCGCAGGCTCAAAGGCGGCGGGGGTGTTGGCCAGGGGGATCTCGTCCAGGGTCATGCCCACGCTGATCTTGGCGGACACCCGGGCGATGGGATAGCCGGAGGCCTTGGAGGCCAGGGCGGAGGAGCGGGACACCCGGGGGTTGACCTCGATGAGGTAGTATTGGAAGGAGTTGGGGTCAAGGGCAAACTGCACGTTGCACCCGCCCTCGATCTTCAGCGCCCGGATGAGCTTGAGCGCGCTGTCACGGAGCATATGATACTCCTTGTTGGTGAGGGTCTGGGAGGGGCAGACCACAATGGAGTCGCCGGTGTGGATGCCCACCGGGTCCAGGTTTTCCATGTTGCACACGGTGATGGCAGTGTCGTTGGCGTCCCGGATGACCTCGTACTCGATCTCCTTGTAGCCCTTGATGCTCTTCTCCACCAGCACCTGATGGACGGGGGAGAGGGTGAGGGCATTTTTTAGCAGAGCGGTGAGCTCCTCCCGGTCGTCGGCAAAGCCGCCGCCGGTGCCGCCCAGGGTGAAGGCAGGGCGGAGCACCACGGGGTAGCCGATCTCCTCGGCGGCGGCAATGCCCTCCTCCATGCTGTTGGCGATCATGGAGGGCAGCACCGGCTCGCCCAGCTCCATGCACAACTCTTTGAACAGCTCCCGGTCCTCGGCCCGCTCGATGCTGGCGCTGCCGGTGCCCAGCAGTTCCACCCGGCACTCCCGCAGAACGCCCTTTTTCTCCAACTGCATGGCCAGATTGAGGCCGGTCTGTCCGCCGATGCCGGGGAGGATGGCGTCAGGCCGCTCGTGGCGGATGATGCGCGCCACATATTCCAGGGTGAGGGGCTCCATATACACCTTGTCGGCGATGGCGGTGTCGGTCATGATGGTGGCGGGGTTGGAGTTGCACAGGATGACCTCATAGCCCTCCTCCCGCAGTGCCAGACAGGCCTGGGTGCCGGCGTAGTCAAACTCGGCGGCCTGGCCGATGCCGATGGGGCCGGAGCCGATGACCAGAATTTTGTGAATGTCTGTGCGTTTAGGCATGAGCGCTCACCTCCATCAGCTTGAGAAAACGGTCGAAGAGATAGCCGCTGTCCTGGGGCCCCGGCGCGCTCTCCGGGTGGTACTGCACGCTGAACACCCGGTCCTCCGGACAGGCGGCGCCCTCTACGGTGTTGTCCAGGATGTTGATGTGGGTGGGCTTCAGGGGAAGAGCCTCCATGCTCTCCGGCGACACAGCGTAGGAGTGGTTCTGGGAGGTGATCTCGATTTTGCCCGTGTCCAGCTGCCGCACGGGGTGGTTGCCGCCCCGGTGGCCGAATTTCAGCTTGTAGGTCCGCGCCCCGTAGGCCAGGGCGATGATCTGGTGGCCCAGGCAGATGCCGAACATGGGGTATTTTCCCAGCAGGGCCTTGACCAGAGAGATGGTGGGGGTGACGTCGGTGGGGTCGCCGGGACCGTTGGAGATGAACACGCCGTCGGGCTTCAGCTGTTCCACTGTCCCGGGGTCGGTGTCGAAGGGTACGACGGTGACGGAGCAGCCTCTGGCGTTGAGGCTGCGCACGATGTTCAGCTTCATGCCGCAGTCCACCGCCACCACATGAAAGCGGGCGTTGTCCACGGGGTATTCCGCCGGGCGCCTGCGGCTCACCCGGCTCACCGCATCCCTGGGGGGCACATAGGCGGAGAGCCTGGCAAGAGCCTCCTCCACGGTGGTATCTGTTCCGGTGAGCAGTCCCAGCCGGGAGCCGTGATCCCGGATGGAGCGCACCAGCTTGCGGGTGTCGATGCCGGAGATGCCGGGGATGTGATAGCGCTCCATCACCTCGGACAGGGTGTTGACGCTGCGGAAATTGGAGGGCAGGTCGTTATAGTCCCGCACGATCAGTCCGCCGAGGGTGGGGTTCTCGGTCTCGTAGTCCTCCGCCGCCATGCCGTAGTTGCCTATGAGGGGGTAGGCCATCACCACCGCCTGGTCGGTGTAGGAGGGGTCGGACAGGATCTCCTGATAGCCCACGGGGGAGGTGTTGAACACGACCTCGCAGACCCGCTCCTCGCCGCTGCCGAAGCCGCAGCCGGGGTAGACGCTGCCGTCCTCCAGGATCAGCTGCCTGGTGTAGTTGCGTTCCATGACATTACCTCTTTTCCGAGAGCTTTTGCTCAAACCGGTCCTTGCGGGTGTCGGTTGGGATGGGGGTGGGGTAGCTGCCGTCGAAGCAGGCGGCGCAGATGCCGTCGTGCCCCACCAGCTCCCGCAGCGCCTCCCGGGGCAGATAACCCAGCGTGTCCGCGCCGATGATGGCGGCGATCTCCTGCGTGGTGTGGTGGTTGGCGATGAGATGCTCCTCCGAGTCGATGTCCGTGCCGTAATAGCAGGGGTGGAGGAAGGGGGGCGCGGAGATGCGCATGTGGATCTCCTTTGCCCCCGCCTCCCGCAGGAGCCTGACGATGCGCTGGCTGGTGGTGCCCCGGACGATGGAGTCGTCGATGAGCACCACCCGCTTGCCCCGCACCACGCTCTCCACGGGACTGAGCTTGATCTTCACCTTGTCCAGCCGGTTGCTCTGGCCGGGGGAGATGAAGGTGCGGCCGATGTATTTGTTTTTGATGAGCCCAATGCCGTAGGGGATGCCCGACTGCAGGGAGAAGCCCAATGCCGCGTCCAGACCGCTGTCGGGAACGCCGATGACGATGTCGGCGTCGGCGGGATGGGCGGCAGCCAGCAGACGGCCGGCCCGGATGCGGGAGTCGTGAACGGACACCCCGTCGATGACGGAGTCCGGGCGGGCAAAGTAGATGTACTCAAAGATGCAGGCGCTCCGGCCTTTGCTGCCGCAGTGATCCCGGTGGGAGACCATGCCCTCTTTGCTGAAGACCAGCATTTCTCCCGGTTCCACATCCCGGACGAACTGCGCCCCCACCGCCTGCAGCGCGCAGCTCTCGGAGGCCACCACATAGGCGCCGTCCCCGGTCACGCCGTAGCACAGGGGACGGAAGCCGTGGGGGTCCCGAAGGGCGATGAGCTTGGTGGAGGACATGAGCACCAGGGAGTAGGCCCCCTCCAGCCTGCGGGAGGCCCGCTTCACCGCCTCCTCGATACTGGGGGCGGTGAGCCGCTCCCGGGTGACGATATAGGCGATGGTCTCGGTGTCGCTGGTGGAGTGGAAGATGGCGCCGGTGAGCTCCAGCTCGTCCCGCAGGGCCGCCGCGTTGCTCAGGTTGCCGTTGTGGGCCAGCGCCAGCTTGCCCTTCTGGTGGTTGACCTCGATGGGCTGGCAGTTGGCCCGGGTGCTGCCGCCGGTGGTGCCGTAGCGCACATGGCCCACCGCCATGGAGCCGTGGGGGAGGGTGCTCAGCCGCTCCGGGGGAAACACATCCCCCACCAGGCCCAGATCCTTGTGGGAGACAAACACCCCGTCGTCATTCACCACGATGCCGCAGCTCTCCTGCCCCCGGTGCTGCAGGGCGTACAGCCCGTAGTAGACCAGGCCGGCCACATCCTCCGCACCGGGGCAGAACACCCCGAATACGCCGCATTCCTCATGCAATCCGCTCATTGCGTTCCCTCCTGCAAAAAAAGATACGACGCCCTTGAGAATGATCCTCAAAGACGCCGTTGTCTTCATACAATATATATGGCGGCATGAATTTTGCCTTGCATAGTATACCGCGCCGCCGGAAAAATGTCAATCAAGATGGGTAATTTTTGCAAATTTAGCGGTTTTACCAAAGGCGTGACCGGGCATATCGCCTGTTATTTGCAAGCTGACTATTGACGGCTTGCAAAAATGGGGTTATCATGGAAACGCGAAAAGACACTGTCGTCTGGAAGGCTGACCTTCGGCGGCGGTGTCTTTTTCTGTCTATTTTCAAAAACGGGGGGAGCGCCATGCGTTTTACCAAAATGCAGGGGATCGGAAACGACTATATCTATGTGAACTGCTTTGAGCAGCAGGTGAGGGACCCTTCGGCGGCGGCGGTGGCCCTGTCCGACCGGCATTTCGGGATCGGCTCTGACGGGCTGATCCTCATTCGCCCCTCACAGCGGGCGGATTTCTGGATGGATATGTACAATGCCGACGGAAGCTCCGCCCAGATGTGCGGAAACGGCATGCGCTGTGTGGCCCGATATGTCCACGACCGTGGATTGACGGACAAGACAGAGTTCACCGTGGAGTCCGGAGGAGCGGTCAAAACGGTGAGGCTGACCCTGGATGAGCATGGGCTGACACAGGCGGTCACCGTGGGCATGGGGGCGCCGGAGCTGGACTGCGGCAAGGTGCCCGTCCTCTGGGGGGAACAGCGGATGATCGCCGCCCCCGTGGAGGCGGCGGACAAAACCTGGGCGGTGACGGCGGTGAGCATGGGCAATCCCCACGCGGTGACCTTTGTGAACGATGTGGACCGGCTGGACCTGCCCGCCATTGGCCCGCTGTTTGAGCACCATCCCCTTTTTCCCCAGCGGGTGAACACGGAGTTTGTCCGGGTCATTGACCGCCGCACCCTCCAGATGCGGGTGTGGGAGCGGGGCGCAGGGGAGACCCTGGCCTGCGGCACCGGCGCCTGCGCCTGTCTGGTGGCGGGGGTGCTGGGCGGCCTGTGCGAGCGGGAGGTCACGGTGCGCCTGCGGGGCGGCGAGCTGCGCATCCGCTGGGATGAGAAGGACGGTCAGGTGTATATGACCGGCCCCGCCGCCTTCGTATTTGACGGAGAGACCGAGGAGGACTACTGATATGGCAAAGGTAAATGAAAACTTTCTGAAGCTGCCGGGGAGCTATCTCTTCTCCGAGATCGCCCGGCGGGTGAACGCCTATCAGAGCGCTCATCCGGAGGCGAAGCTCATCCGCCTGGGCATCGGGGATGTGACCCGCCCGCTGGCGCCGGCGGTCATTGAGGCCATGCACAAAGCCACCGACGAGATGGCGGCGGTGGAGACGTTCCGGGGCTACGGCCCGGACTACGGCTATGACTTCCTCCGGGACGCCATTGCGGAGCATGACTACGCCGGCACGGGGATCGGGAGGGATGAGATCTTCCTCTCCGACGGCGCGAAAAGCGACTGCGGCAGCATCGGGGACATCTTCTCCGTGGACAATGTGGTGGCGGTGTGCGACCCGGTCTATCCTGTGTATGTGGACGCCAACGCCATGCAGGGCCGGGCGGGGGAATATGTGGACGGGCGGTGGAATAAGCTGGTCTATATGCCGTGCACCGCGGAAAACGGCTTTGTCCCCGCCATTCCCGCCCAGCGGGTGGATATGATCTACCTCTGCTGCCCCAACAACCCCACGGGGACGGTGCTGAACCGGGGGCAGCTGCAGACCTGGGTGGACTTTGCCAACCGAACCGGCGCGGTCATTCTGTACGACTCCGCCTATGAGGCCTTCATCACCGACCCGGATGTGCCCCACTCCATCTACGAGATCCCCGGAGCGAAAACCTGCGCCATCGAGTTTCGCAGCTTCTCCAAGACCGCCGGCTTTACGGGAAACCGCTGCGCCTACTGCGTGGTGCCCAAGGCCCTGCTGGTGGAGGGCGTGAGCCTCAACGCCCTTTGGGCCCGGCGGGTGGGCAGCCGCTTCAACGGCGTGCCCGATGTGATCCAGCGGGGAGCCCAGGCGGTCTACTCCCCCGAGGGACAGCGTCAGACCCGGGAGACCATCGCCTACTATCAGCACAATGCCCGGGTCATCCGGGAGGGCCTGGCGGCGGCGGGACTGGAGGTCTACGGCGGAGTGAACGCCCCCTACATCTGGTGCAACCCGCCGGAGGGGATGTCCTCCTGGGATTTCTTTGATCAGCTGCTCCACGAGGCCAATGTGGTCACCACCCCCGGCGCGGGCTTCGGCCCCAGCGGAGAGGGGTACATCCGCCTCACCGCCTTCGGGGACCGGGATGCCACCGCGGAGGCGGTGGAGCGCGTCACGGGGCTGCTCCGCTGAGGGTTTTGGCCAAATTGACAATAATCTCTCCACGCTTGGTCTCAAGTTATTGCAATTTGCAATTGCCTAACTTGCAAAAATATCTTGACTTTTCCAGAATATCCCGCTATACTGCAGGTGTGCTAAACGATTATTGCAATTAAAGTTGCATGATCCGTGATATTAGGCGACAAGGGCGTCGCAGCGAACCGATCCGTTCGCTGTGCCCTTGTCGCCTTCTTTGTTGTAAAGGAGAATGAATTATGAGCATGGTCACAGAAACATTCGGCTCCATGGTATTCAGCGACGCCGTGATGCGTGAGCGCCTCCCCAAGGACACCTATAAGCAACTTCAACGCACCATCAAGGGCGGTCACCGCCTGAACAGCGATGTGGCCAATGTGGTGGCCAACGCCCTGAAGGACTGGGCCATTGAGAACGGCGCCACCCACTTCACCCACTGGTTCCAGCCCATGACCGGCATCACCGCTGAAAAGCATGACAGCTTTATTTCCCCCACCTCCGACGGCAAGGTCATCATGGAGTTCTCCGGCAAGGAGCTGATCCGCGGCGAGCCCGACGCCTCCTCCTTCCCCTCCGGCGGCCTGCGCGCCACCTTCGAGGCCAGAGGCTACACCGCCTGGGACGCCACCTCCTACGCCTTCATCAAGGAGGGCGTGCTGTGTATCCCCACCGTGTTCTGCTCCTACGGCGGCGAGGCGCTGGATCAAAAGACCGCGCTGCTGCGCTCCATGGAGGCCATCAACAAGCAAGCCCTCCGGGTGCTGAAGCTCTTCGGCAACGGGGATGTGACCTCCGTCAAGACCACCGTGGGTCCCGAGCAGGAGTATTTCCTGGTAGATGAGTCCCTCTACGACAAGCGCAAGGACCTCATCTACACCGGCCGCACCCTGTTTGGCTTCCGCCCTCCCAAGGGACAGGAGCTGGACGACCACTACTTCGGCGCCATCAAGCCCCGGGTGCTGGCCTTCATGAAGGACCTGAACGAGGAGTTGTGGAAGCTGGGCGTGCTGGCCAAGACCGAGCACAACGAGGTGGCTCCCGCCCAGCACGAGCTGGCGCCCATCTTTACCATCAGCAACATCGCCGTGGATCACAACCAGCTGACCATGGAGATCATGCGCAAGGTGGCCAAGCGCCACGGTATGGCCTGCCTGCTCCACGAGAAGCCCTTCGCCGGGGTCAACGGCAGCGGCAAGCACAACAACTGGTCCATTTCCACCGATGGCGGCGCCAATCTGCTGGAGCCCGGTGACACCCCCTATGAAAATGCCCAAATCCTCCTGTTCCTGTGTGCGGTCATCAAGGCTGTGGATGACTATCAGGATCTGCTGCGCATCTCCGTGGCAAGCGCGGGCAACGACCACCGACTGGGCGCCAACGAAGCGCCTCCCGCCATCGTCTCCATGTTCCTGGGCACCGACCTGAGCGAGATCCTGGACGCCATCGAGGCCGGTGTGCAATATGACTCCAAGGAAAAGGAACTGATGAAGATCGGGGTTCACACCTTGCCCAAGTTCCCCCGGGACAGCACCGACCGCAACCGCACCTCTCCCTTTGCCTTCACCGGCAACAAGTTCGAGTTCCGTATGCCCGGCTCCGCCTCCTCCATCGCCTGCGCCAACACGGTGCTCAACACCAGCGTGGCTGAGTCCCTGCGGCAATTTGCCGATGAGCTGGAGGGCGCCGCGGACTTCCAGACCGCGCTCCACGACCTCATCCGCCGCACCATCCGCGAGCACAAGCGCATCATCTTCAACGGCGACGGCTATGACGAGAGCTGGGTGGCGGAGGCTGAGCGCCGGGGCCTGATGAACCTGCGCACCACCCCCGACGCCCTCTCCCACCTGCTGGACGGGAAGAATGTGGAGCTCTTTGAGCGCCACAAGGTGTTCAGCCGTACCGAGCTGGAGGCCCGCTACGAGGTCTTTACCGAGAGCTACTGCAAGGTGGTCAACATCGAGGCCATGACCATGCTGGATATGGTCCACAAGGATGTGCTCCCCGCCATGAGCCGCCAGAGCCGTGCGCTGGCCGACGCCTGCCTGCAGAAGGCCGCTGTGCTGGGCGAGGGCGAGTGCTATGAGAAGACCGTGCTGGCCCGGCTGAACAGCGCCATGAGCCGTGCCTACGACGCGGCCAGGAAGCTGGAGGGCGACCTGCTCTCCGGCAAGGAGCAGGAGGGCAGCACCAAGCTCAGCTATTACTACCGCGATGTCATCATCCCCGATATGAACGCCCTGCGCGCCCCTGTGGACGAGATGGAGATGATCGCCGACGCCGAGGTCTGGCCCTACCCCTCCTACGGCGATCTGCTGTTCGGCGTGAGATAAGAAAACAAGCAATATCAGCAAAAATCAAAGGGAAAAGAGCGGATTGTTATGACTTTGGAAACTGTATTTGAGACCTTGCACGGAGAAGTGTTTGCGGTCTGGTTCCTGATCGGAGCCGCCCTGGTGTTCTGGATGCAGGCCGGCTTTGCCATGGTGGAGACCGGCTTCACCCGCGCCAAGAACGCGGGCAACATCCTGATGAAGAACCTGATGGACTTCTGCATCGGCACGGTGATGTTCATTCTCATCGGCTTCGGTCTGCTTTTGGGCGAGGACCTCATCGGCCTGATCGGCAAGCCCGGGTTCGATATCTTCACCAACTACGCCAACTTCGACTGGTCCAACTTTGTGTTCAACCTGGTGTTCTGCGCCACCACCGCCACCATCGTCTCCGGCGCCATGGCGGAGCGCACCCGCTTCCTCTCCTACTGCGTGTATTCCGCGGTGATCTCCGCCCTCATCTATCCCATTGAGGCCCACTGGGTCTGGGGCGGCGGCTGGCTGGCTCAGATGGGTTTCCATGACTTTGCCGGTTCCGCCTGTATCCATATGGTGGGCGGCGTGTGCGCCCTCATCGGCGCAAAGCTCCTGGGCCCCCGTCTCGGCAAGTTCAGCAAGGACAAGAACGGCAAGATCACCAAGGTCAACGCCATCCCCGGCCACAACCTCCCCATCGGCTGCCTGGGCGTGTTCATCCTCTGGCTGGGCTGGTACGGCTTTAACGGCGCCGCCGCCACCTCCGTGGAGCAGCTGGGCTCCGTCTTTGTTACCACGACCATCGCTCCCGCAGTTGCAACCGTCGTCTGTATGATCTTCACCTGGGTGAAGTACGGCAAGCCCGATGTCTCCATGTGCCTCAACGCCTCTCTGGCCGGCCTGGTTGCCATCACCGCTCCCTGCGACGTCACCGACGCTCTGGGCGCCATCATCATCGGCGCCGTGTCCGGTGTGCTGGTGGTATTCGGCGTTTGGCTGCTCGATTATGTGCTGCGTGTTGACGACCCCGTTGGTGCCGTTGCCGTCCATTGTATGAACGGTATTTGGGGTACCATTGCTGTGGGCCTGTTCTCCACCACCTCCGCCCCCGGCAATGACTCTCTGACCGGCCTGTTCTATGGCGGCGGCTTCAGGCTGCTGGGCGTGCAGCTGCTGGGTATGCTGGCCATCATCGCCTATACCGCCGTGACCATCACCGTGACCTTCCTCATCATCCGCGCCATTTTCGGCCTGCGGGTCAGCGAGGAGGAGGAGATCGTGGGTCTGGACTCCACCGAGCACGGCCTGCCCTCCGCCTATGCCGGCTTCAGCCTCATGGACATCGCCAACACCATGACCATGGACGAGAACGAGAACACCGACCTGGGCGTCAGCGAGTACGCCGACGCCACCCCTGTCCAGCGGGATGCCGCGGTGGCGGTGCAGGGGATCACCCCCGTGTCCTCCGGCATCTACAATGTCTCCATCATCGCCAAGCTCTCCAGGTATGAGAAGCTGAAGCAGGCCATGAACGATCTGGGCGTCACGGGCATGACCGTGACCCAGGTCATGGGCTGCGGTATCCAGAAGGGCGCCGGCGAGCGTTACCGCGGCGTTGAAATGGACGCCACCCTGCTGCCCAAGGTCAAGGTGGATGTGGTGGTCAGCAAGATCCCCGTGTCCGCCGTGGTGGAGGCGGCCAAGAAGGCCCTGTACACCGGCCACATCGGCGACGGCAAGATCTTCGTCACCGGCGTGGAGAATGTCATCAAGGTCCGCACCGGCGAGGAAGGCTATGCCGCCCTTCAGGATGTGGAGTAAGTAAAAATATAAGAGAAAACGCCCGTTGCACAGCCGCGAAAGCGGCTGTGCAGCGCGCTATCCTGAACGGAGGAAGCTTTCATGTGTTCCATCATGGGTTATTGCGGCTCAGGTCTGAGCCTGGAAGAATTTAAGACCGGCTTTGCCAAAACGGTCTCCCGGGGACCCGATATGTCCCGGGTGGAGGTGGGCGAGGGCTATATTCTGGGCTTTCACCGCCTGTCCATCATGGGCCTGTCCGAGGCGGGGATGCAGCCCTTCGCCCGGGGGGAGCGCCGGTGCGTGTGCAACGGCGAGCTCTACGGCTTCCGGGCGCTGAAGGCGGAGCTGCAGGAGAAGGGCTATGAGTTTGTCAGCGGGTCGGACTGCGAGCTGCTGCTGCCCCTGTACGAGCAGTACGGTGTGGAGATGTTCCGGCGCCTGGACGCGGAGTTTGCCGCCATCATCTATGACGGGGAGCAGCTCATCGCCGCCCGCGACCCCATCGGCATCCGCCCCCTCTATTACGGCTGCCGTCCCGACGGCTCCATCGTCTTTGCCAGCGAGCCGAAAAATCTGGTGGGCCTGTGTGAGCGCGTCATGCCCTTCCCCCCGGGGCATTACTACAAGGACGGGAAGTTCGTCTGCTATCACGACCCCTGCCGGGTGGACGAGGTCTGCCGCGACGATGTGGATACCGCCGCGGCTCAGATCCGGACCAAGCTGGTGGCCGGCGTGGAGAAGCGGCTGGACGCCGATGCCCCCGTGGGCTTTCTCCTCTCCGGCGGCCTGGACTCCTCTCTGGTGTGCGCCATCGCCGCCCGCCTGTCCGATCAGCCCATCCGCACCTTTGCCATCGGCATGAGCACCGACGCCATCGACCTGAAGTATGCCAGGCAAGTGGCGGACTACATCGGCTCCGACCACACCGAGGTCATCATCACCGAGCAGGATGTGCTGGAGGCGCTGCCCCATGTGGTGGAGCTGCTGGGCACCTATGACATCACCACCATCCGCGCCTCCATCGGAATGTATCTGGTGTGCAAATATATCCACGAGCGCACCTCCCTTCGGGTCATCCTCACCGGCGAAATCTCCGACGAGCTGTTCGGCTATAAATACACCGATTTCGCCCCCTCTCCCGCGGCCTTCCAGCAGGAGGCGGAAAAGCGCATCCGGGAATTGCATATGTACGATGTGCTGCGCGCCGACCGGTGCATTTCCGTCAACTCCCTGGAGGCACGGGTGCCCTTCGGCGACCTGGACTTCGTCCACTATGTGATGGCGCTGGACCCCGCCCGGAAGGTCAATGTGTACGGCAAGGGCAAGTACCTGCTGCGCCATGCCTTTGAGGGCGACTGGCTGCCCGAGGGCATCCTCATGCGGGAAAAGGCCGCCTTCAGCGACGCCGTAGGCCACTCCATGGTGGACGATTTGAAGGCCTATGCGGAAAAGCAGTATACCGATGAAGAATATGAGGCCAAGCGGCAGAAGTATGATTTTGCCCGGCCCTTTACCAAGGAGTCCCTGCTGTACCGGGAGCTGTTTGAGCGGTTCTATCCCGGGCAGGCGGAGATGGTGGCGGACTTCTGGATGCCCAACCGGGAATGGGAGGGCTGCAATGTGAACGACCCCTCCGCCAGAGTGCTGTCCAACTACGGAGACAGCGGAAAATAAGCGGCAAAGGAGCATCCCGATATGGAAACCGGCGAACAACAACGAACCCTGTATCGTTCTCAATATGAGCATGACGCCTGCGGCATCGGCGCGGTGGTGAGCATTGACGGCGTGGCACAGCGCAGCATCGTGGACAACGCCCTCACCATCGTGGAGCGGCTGGAGCACCGCGCCGGCAAGGATGCCACCGGCGAGATCGGCGACGGCGTGGGCATCATGCTCCAGATCCCCCATCCCTTTTTCTCCAAGATAGCCCCTGTTCCTCTGGGAGAGCAGGGGGATTACGGCGTGGGAATGTTTTTCTTCCCCAGGGGCGCGCTGGAGCGGCGTCAGGCCCAAAAGCTCTTTGAGACCATCTGCGCCAAGGAGGGCGTGGAGTTTCTCGCCTGGCGGGACGTGCCTGTGGACGAAAGTGTTCTGGGCCAATATGCCCGCGCCTCCATGCCCGCCATTTGCCAGTGCTTCGTGCGCCGGCCGGAGGGCATTGCCCGCGGGCTGGATTTTGACCGCCGCCTGTTTGTCATCCGGCGGGTATTTGAGCAGAGCTGTGAGAACACCTATGTGGTGTCCTTCTCCTCCCGCACCATCGTCTATAAGGGCATGTTCCTGGTGTGGCAGCTGCGGAGGTTCTATCTGGACCTGCAGGACGGGGACTGTGTGAGCGCCATCGCCATGGTGCACTCCCGCTTCTCCACCAACACCATGCCCAGCTGGCAGCGTGCCCACCCCAACCGCTACATCCTCCATAACGGCGAGATCAACACCATCCGGGGCAATGTGGACCGCATGCTGGCCCGGGAGGAGACCATGTATTCCCCGGTGCTGGGGGAGGATATGCAGAAGGTCCTGCCGGTCATCTCCCAGTCCGGCTCCGACTCCGCCATGCTGGACAACACCCTGGAATTCCTGGTGATGAGCGGGATGCCCCTGCCCCTGGCCATGATGGTGCTCATCCCCGAGCCGTGGAAGAACGACCCCAACATCAGCCGGGAGAAGCGGGACCTCTACCGCTATTACGCCACCATGATGGAGCCGTGGGACGGCCCTGCCGCCATCCTGTTTTCCGACGGCGATGTGATGGGCGCCGTGCTGGACCGCAACGGCCTTCGTCCCGCCAGGTATTACATCACCAGAGACCGCACCCTCATTCTGGCCTCCGAGGTGGGCGTGCTGGACATCCCGCCGGAGGATATCCTGTGCAAGTCCCGCCTGGAGCCGGGCAAAATGCTGTTGGTGGACACCAAACGGAAAAAGGTGGTCTCCGACGGGGAGTGCAAGGCCTACTATGCCGGCCGGCAGCCCTACGGCGAGTGGCTGGACAGCCAGCTGGTGACCCTTTCCCAGCTGCCCATCCCCAACAAGAAGGTGGAGCAGTATACCCAGGCCCAGCGCAACCGGCTGTACAAGGCCTTCGGCTACACCTATGAGGATGTGAACGAGGCCATTCTCCCCATGGCCCGGGACGGCATCGAAAAGACCGCCTCCATGGGAGCCGACATCCCCCTTGCGGTGCTGTCGGAGAAGCATCAGCCCCTGTTCAACTACTTCAAGCAGCTCTTTGCCCAGGTCACCAATCCGCCCATCGACGCCCTCCGGG
>JAQXJQ010000186.1 GCA_029009035.1 Oscillospiraceae bacterium
CATATCAATGTCCAGCGTATTGTGATGGGTAATAAAGGGGCGGGCGGTAGCACCACCGGAGATGGTGTTCAGAACGGGGGTCTCCACCTCCATAAAGCCGCGGCTGTCCAGGAAATCGCGCACATGCTTGATGAACTTGGAGCGCACCTCAAAGGTACGGCGTACTTCCGGGTTCATGATGAGATCCACATAGCGCTGGCGGCAGCGGGTCTCCACATCGGTGAGGCCGTGGAACTTCTCGGGCAGGGGCAGCAGGGACTTGGACAGCAGCACGATGCTCTTGGCACGCACGGAGATCTCGCCCATCTTGGTGCGGAAAACCCGGCCTTCCACGCCCACGATATCGCCGATATCGAACTTCTTGAAGGCGGCCAGAGTCTCCTCGCCCACCTCGTCGATCTTGACAAAAAGCTGAATGCGGCCCATGCCGTCCTGCAGGTCGGCAAACACCACCTTACCCATGCCGCGCTTGCTCATGAGGCGGCCGGCCACACGGACGGTCTGCTCCTCCAACGCGTCAAAATGCTCCTTGATCTCGGCACTGTGGTGGGTCACATCAAACTTGGTCTGCTCAAAAGGATCATTTCCGGCAGCACGAAGCTCATCCAGCTTCTCGCGGCGAACCCGCAGCAGCTCGGACAGGGAAACTTCTTCCTGAACGGCCTGATCCTGATTTGTCTTCTCAGCCATAGTTTTCTCCTCTAATCTTTGGTAAAGTAATTCAGCGCTGAATGTTGATCACTTTATACTCGATGTTGCCGGCGGGGGCCTCCACGATGACGATCTCACCCACACGCTTGCCCAGCAGGGCCTTGCCGAAGGGGGACTCCTCGGAAATGCGGCCGTTCATGGGATCGGCCTCCTGAGATCCGACGACCTCATAGGTCTCTTCTTCTCCCATCGCCACATCCTCCACAGTGATGGTGCTGCCGATGTGGACGACATCAGTATCGGCGTTGTCATCCTCGATCACAACACAGTTGGCCAGAATATTCTCCAGCTCGGCAATACGGGAATAGAGTTTGCCCTGCTCGTTCTTGGCCTCATCATACTCGCTGTTCTCAGACAGATCGCCGAAGGAACGGGCCTCTTTGATCTGGTCGGCGACCTCCTTCTCGCGGACGGTCTTCAGATAGGTGAGCTCTTCCTTCAGCTCATTGTGACGCACAGCGCTCAGTTTATACTCTTTCGCCATTTGTAAACTTCCTTTCCTGCTACTGCCGTCTGAAATAGAAATCCGCCGGACGGCGGTTGATCATGTAAATATTTCAGAACACAGAGTTTCCATAGAATTATATTGATTTCGTTTTCGCTTGTCAAGTAGTATGCGGATTTTGGGGCATTTTTTGACAGGAATACCTACCGCTTTTTCTTCGGCGTCCGTTTTCTGCGCCCGGAAAGCAGGCCGGCCAGTCCTCCGCCGATCACACAGGCCGCCAGTTCGGCAAAAGCCTGGGCGCCGAACTTCAGATTTTTTCCGCCGAACAGCGCGGTGATCAGGATCAGGACAAAACAGATAAGCCCGGTAAGGACCCCCGCCGGAAGGCGCTTGCTCCGCCAACGGGCGCAGGCAAATATTCCCCCTGCCACGCAGCCGACCAGGCAGGCCGCCACCGTCAGCTGAGGAGCGGCGTTCAGCTTGAATATCCCTGCCGAGGCCGCCACCGAGCCAAGGAGCAGGATCACCAATTCAATGCCCAGAGCCAACAATCCGCCCAGGACCAACGCAAACACATGCTCGATCCCGGTGCGCCCCTGCCCCGTCTCAAGCTTACCCATGGAAAAAGCACCCCTTTCAATATGGCTGCTTCACCATATGCAAAAGGGGTGCTTGTCATTCCGTTGTACGGGAAATTACTTGCCTTCCTTTTTGGCCTTCTTCTGGGCAGCGGCGTTCTTCTTGGCCTCGGCAGCGGCGGCGGCAGCGGTGTCATTGCTGGAGACGGCCCACTTGGTGAACTCGATGCGGACGCGGTCAGCGCCGGTCTCGATGACGATGGTCTCCTCCTTCACGGCACAGACAGTACCGGTGATACCGCCGATGGTGGTGATGTTGTCGCCCACCTTCAGGGCGTTGCGCATATTGTTGGCTTCCTTCTTCTTCTTGTTCTCGGGACGGATGAGAAGGAAGTAGAAGATGGCGATCATGACCAGGATCATGACGAAAGAAGTGCCCATTCCTCCAAGGCCGGCACTCTCAGTAGCTGCAGCAAGAACAAAATTCATGGTTGCGGTCTCCTTCACAGTAAAAATTGCAGTAGATGCGTGTTATTGATTATAGCGGCAAACGGGCCCGAACACAAGCCCCAATTTCAAGATTTTTCCCGGTCAGTCAGCGCGTCCCGCCAATTTCCCGGAATATTCGGCTCTGAACTGCTCAAATTCACCGGCGTCCAGCGCATCGCGGATCCGCTGGGCCAGCTGATTGTAGAAGTAAAGATTGTGCATGACGGCCAGACGCATACCCAGCATCTCCCCCGCCGTAAACAGGTGGCGAACATAAGCGCGGGAGAAATTGCGGCAGACGGGGCAATCGCACTCCGGGTCGATGGGACGCTCGTCGGTCTTATGGCGCTCGTTCTTGATATTCAGCGTGCCGCTCCAGGTGAAGAGCTTGCCGTGGCGGGCGTTGCGGGCGGGCATGACGCAGTCGAAGAAGTCCACCCCTCGGGCCACCGCCTCAATGATGTTGGAGGGAGTGCCAACGCCCATGAGGTAACGGGGCTTGTCCGCAGGCATATGGGGCTCCACCGCTTCAATGATCTCATACATCACCTCGGTGGGCTCACCCACGGCCAGACCGCCGATGGCATAGCCGTCGCAGTCGATCTTCGCCGTCTGCTGCATATGCCACACCCGCAGATCGGGGTAAGTGGCGCCCTGGTTGATGCCGAAAAGCATCTGCCGCGGGTTGACGCAGTCCGGCAAGGCATTTAACTTGTCATGCTCTGCCTTGCAGCGCTCCAGCCAGCGCAGCGTGCGCTCACAGGAAGCCTTTGCGTACTCATATTTCGCCGGGTTTTCCACGCACTCGTCAAAGGCCATGGCGATGTCGCTGCCCAAATTGGACTGGATGCGAATGGACTCCTCGGGCCTCATGAAAATGCGGTGCCCATCCAGATGGGAGGCAAAGGTGACTCCCTCCTCGGAGATCTTCCGCAGGCCGGACAGGGAGAATACCTGAAACCCGCCGGAATCGGTGAGAATGGGGCCGTCCCAATGCATGAACCGATGCAGACCGCCCATCTGCTTCACCACATCGTCACCGGGACGCAGGTGCAGATGGTAGGTGTTGGACAGCTCCACCTGGCAGTGGATGTCCTTCAGGTCGAAGGCAGACAGGCCTCCCTTGATGGCTGCCTGGGTGCCCACATTCATAAAGACGGGGGTTTGCACGGTGCCATGGGCGCAGGTGAATTCGCCCCTGCGGGCCTTCCCCTCAGTTTTCAATAGCTTAAACATAATTACCTCTCAAGCGTTGGATTGTCACACACATAAAGTCTGGTGCGCTCTACTGTTCCCATGCGGGTTGTATAGTCAAATTCCTTTACAAAGGAGAAGCCGCATTTCTCAATGACACGGCGGGACTGGCCGTTGCTCACAAAGTGTCCGCAGGTCACAAAATGACACATCATACTACCTCCTCAACTGATAAACATGGCGTCGCCAAAGGAGAAGAAGCGGTAACGCTCCCGGACAGCTTCCTCATAGGCGGCCAAAACATGCTCCCGGCCTGCCAGCGCGGACACCAGCATAATGAGGGTGGACTCCGGCAGATGGAAGTTGGTGATCAGCGCATCCAGCACCTTGAACCGGTAGCCGGGATAGATGAAGATATTCGTCCAGCCGGCCTTGGCCTCCATGGTGCCGTCCTCGTTGGCCCAGCTTTCAATGGTGCGGCAGGAGGTGGTGCCCACGCAGATGACCCGCCCGCCGTTTCGCTTGGTCTCGTTGATGACATCCGCGGTCTCCTGGGGGATCACGCAGTACTCCGAGTGCATTTCATGCTCATCCAGGTTCTCCGCCTTCACGGGCCGGAAGGTGCCCAGGCCCACATGAAGCGTAACGTAGCATACCTTTACACCCATTGATTTTATTTGTTCCAGCAGCTCGTTGGTGAAGTGCAGGCCGGCGGTGGGCGCAGCAGCGGAACCCACCACCTTGGAGTAGACGGTCTGATAGCGCTCGCCGTTTTCCAGCTCCTCATGGATGTAGGGCGGCAGGGGCATTTTGCCCAGCCGTTCCAGCACCTCCAGGAAGATGCCTTCATATTCAAACCGCACCAGACGGTTTCCTCCGTTCACCTCCCCCACGATCTCGGCAGACAACTCTCCGTCGCCGAAGGTCACCCTGGCGCCGGGACGCAGCTTCTTGCCGGGACGCACCAGGCACTCCCAGACCTTTTCCCCGCGGTCGATGAGCAGCAGGATCTCACAGGCTCCCCCACCGCTGCGCCGCCCGATCAGCCGGGCGGGAAGCACACGGCTGTCGTTGAGCACCAGGCAATCCCCCGGCTTCAGCATAGTGGGAAGATCAAAGAAATGGTGGTGGCCGATCTCGCCTGTATTCTTGTCCAGAGTCAGCAGACGGGACCCGTCACGGCGCTCCAGAGGAGTCTGCGCGATCAGTTCCTCCGGAAGGTCAAAGTAAAAATCAGATGTTTTCAACACAGATTACCCCACATCAATATCGGTATAGTAGAACTTCAGGATCTGGTCATAGGTGTATCCCAGCTTGGCCATGGCGTAGGCGCCCCACTGGCTCATGCCCACATTGTGGCCCCAGCCCTGGCCGGAGAAGGTAAAGGATGTGCCGCTCACGGAGGTGTTCAGGATCTGCGAAGCAGTGACGGTGCCCTCGTCGGTGAGTACATAGATCTCGCTGTTGCTGCCCAGCACACTGAGGTTTCCCTCGCCGTCCAGCACATACAGGCCGGTGAGACTGTCCACCTCGGTCTCCTCATTGATGCCGATGGTCCCCGCCTCCCCATTGACCAGATCGTAGCGGTAGGAGCGGAAGCCAAAGGCCTTCACCATGCCGCGGGCGGTGAGCTTATAGGTCTTTTTGTTGCTGTCCGTGAACATGACCTGCTTCGGGTTGCCCACATCGGTATAGCTCAGGACCTCCACAGCGGTGATGGTACTGCAGTTATAGCCCACTGCACGCAGCTTTGCGGCCAGTTCGTCGCCGGTATAGCGGCGGGTCCAGGCGTAACCGGAGATCATGCTGCTGACGGTCTCCTCAAAGGGATCCGCCTTTCCCACCAGGTAGGGGGACGCGTTGCCCCAGACCACAGCTGCGTCCTCGCTGGCGCCGCCGTTGGAGGAATAGTACACACAGTTGATGGGCTTTCCGTCATAGAGCGCGCGCATACCCACGGTCTGATCCACAGCGGCGTCAGTGGCGGCGGTAGCACGGTTCGTACCGCCGTAGGCCTGGCAGCAGGTGCTGTTGCAGATATCAAAGTGGTACTTCCGATGCTTATTCAGGTTGTACAGGGCGTAATTTCTGGCGCAGACGGCCTGGGCCTTCAGGGCCTCCAGAGGCCAGGAGGGGCTCATTTCCCGGACGATCACGCCCTTCGCATAGTCCTCGACCCCCACCATGTTCACAATGGTGAGGTCGCCGCCGTCGATGCGCTCATAGCGGAAGCCGCCGTACCAGGAGGTTGACTCGCTGTTCAGGCGGAACAGGGTGACGCACTTCTGCCCGGGGTACTCCGGCGTGCCCACAACGCCCAGACCCGTTCCGCTGCCCAGATCGTCATACTGGAAGAGGATCTGATTGGTGCCGGTTTTCACCACGCTGACGCCGTAGGCAGAGGTACCCTTCAAGTCGGCGGAAATGCCCTGCCCGGCCAGAGCGGACTGAGCTGCCACGGCACTGTCCCGATCCGTGTAATTGCCGATGCGGGCGTAGTATTTCCCGCCGATATAGGCCACAAATCCGTTTTGATATGCACCGGCCACCGTCTGGGCTTCCTCAAAGCTCTCGTAGCTGCCGCCCAGCTGTAGATGGTAGCAGCCCACAGCAATGGTGGAAGTCTTCAGATGATCATAGTATGTCGTGTAGCCGTTGTAGCTTCCGTAGTAGACATTTTCCGTCTTGACCACGGAGATGGCGCTCTGAGCTGTGCTGCCCACAGGCACAAAATTGTTCCCGCTGTCATAGTATCCAAATGTAAAGCCGGAGCCAATGCTGTTTGCCAGATTGGCGCCGTCCATGGCCTCGCTTCCATAGCGCAGGCCGACCCGAATCACAAACTGCTCCGGTTCGGCAGGTTCTTCCGG
>JAQXJQ010000187.1 GCA_029009035.1 Oscillospiraceae bacterium
TAGCTGATTTTGCAAAATTCAGACATTGTAACAATGCGTATTCTCGCTGGAACGCCGGGGCGTTTCAGCGAGAGGTGCAAGGGTTTTGGGCTGTTTTGCTCAAAACCCTTGCACTTGAACAAAGCCAATTAGCCTTGAAAGCCTTCGCTTTCAAGACTTGCGGCTTTGTTCAGTACGCATTATTATAAGCTGTCTTGACAGGAAAAGCAACCTTAAAATCCGCACCCTGTGGGGAAGATCGTCACCTGCGGGGGCGGGGGGCATAAAATGGGGTAGGAAGCGCCGTGGCAGACCGGCGGCGGTATGCTTCCGGGACGGCGAAGGCCGGGGCGGAGGGATGGCTGATGGAGGAAAAAGCGATCTGGGTGGTGGGCGGCGATGAGCGCATGGCCGCCCTCTCCCGGCTGCTGGAAGAGGACGGATACCGGGTGTATCGCTATGGACTGGAGCGGCGCATACCCTGCTGCGAGACCCTGGAAGGATTGGAAGGGGCGCGGGGCGTGATTTTGCCCCTGCCCGCCGATGACGGGGCGGGGCGGCTTCGCCTGCCGCTGTCCGATCTGGAGCTGACGGCGGCGGAGGTGCTGGACCGGCTGGAGCCGGATCAGCTGCTGCTGGCGGGGAAGGCAAGTCCTGCCCTGCGTGCTCAGGCCGGGGAGCGGGGACTGGTCCTGCGGGACTACTTTGCCGGGGAGGAGCTGGCGCGGCTGAACGCCATCCCCACGGCGGAGGGGGCCATCCGCATGGCCATGGAGGCCCTGCCTGTCACCATCCATGACTCGGAGATCCTTCTGCTGGGATTTGGCCGGCTGGGGCAGGCACTGGGGCCGAGACTGCGGGCTTTGGGCGGCCGGGTGTTCGCGGCGGCGCGAAGGGGGGAGCAGCGGGCGCAGGCCAGAGAGATGGGCCTGGACAGCGGCAGCCTCTCCGCGGCGGGCAAGCTCGGCCGGTTCGACCTGGTGATCAACACGGTCCCCGCGGCGGTGCTGGGGGAGGAGGAGCTCTCCCGCCTGCGGCAGGACGCGCTCATCATTGATCTGGCGTCCCTGCCCGGAGGGGTGGATGACGCCGCCGCCGCCAGGCTGGGCCGGAGGGTGATCCATGCCCTCGCCCTGCCCGGACGGGAGGCGCCCCTCACCGCGGCCCGTTATCTCTATGGCGCCGTCCGCCCTATGCTTGAGGAGTAGGAGTGGATCTATGGAGCAGCTGAATGTGGGATTTGCCTTCTGTGGCTCCTTTTGTACCATGGATAAGGCGGTGAAGGCGCTGGAGCGGGGTGCGGAGCTGGGGTGGAGCCTGTGGCCCATCCTGTCCGGGACTGCGGCGGGCACCGACACCAGATTTGGCACGGCGGCGGACTTTATCCGCCGGATCGAGGCCATCTGCGGCAGGGAGGTCATCGCCTCGGTGAAGGGGGCGGAGCCCATCGGCCCGCGCAAACTGCTGGACATACTGGTGGTCTGCCCCTGTACGGGCAACACCCTGGCAAAGCTGGCCCACGGCATCACCGACGGCGCGGTGACCATGGCGGCCAAGGCCCACCTGCGAAACGGAAGACCGCTGGTGCTGGCGGTGGCCACCAATGACGGCCTCAGCGCGGCAGCCCCCAATATCGGGCTGCTGCTGGGACGTAAAAATGTCTGGTTCGTGCCCTTTGGGCAGGATGACTGGGCGGGGAAGCCCACATCGCTGGTGGCGGACTTCTCGCTGGTGCCGGACACGGTGGCTGCCGCCCTGTCCGGCAGGCAGCTGCAGCCCCTGCTGCTGGGGGCAAGGCGTCCGGGAGACTGACCGCCGCCGGCCTTTTCGGACGGAGCTTGAGATGAAGCTCCGTCCGCAGGGCCGTGTTTTGAAAATTTTGCGCCGCTTTGGGGGTTGCAAAGCCCGGAAAAGTGGCATATAATATCAGTACTGCAACCGCAGCGGAAAGGAAGTGGCATGCGTCGTGACCGGCGATCCGATTGGCCGAAGTAGTAAAACCCATTTGCGGCGCATGGCCTGATCCGTTGACGGAATTCCCATGCGTCCGCGTATCCCTGCCCCTTTGGCGGGAAGATAACAGCGCAGGCGGCATGGGTATTTTTATACCCTTTGCCGGCTCGGGAAAGGTGTGAAAGCAGTGCTTACCATTCATAAAACCATTGACGGAAAGATGACCAAGCTGGACTCCGTGGAGGACGGCTGCTGGGTCAACCTCATCTGCCCCAGCGAGGATGAGCTGCGGACCGTTTCCGCGACCCTGGGCGTGGAGTCCACATTTCTCCGTGCCGCCCTGGACGAGGAGGAGACCTCCCGTATCGACAGCGAAGACGGGCAGACCCTCATCATCGTGGACACTCCCGCCATGGAGCAGGACGAGACCGGCGTGGTCTACTCCACCCTGCCTCTGGGCATTACCGTGACGGACAAGCATATCATCACCGTCTGCCTGAAGGAGACCTCGGTGGTGCGCGACCTGCAGGAGGGCGTGTTCAAGGACGTGCGCACCCAGCAGCGCACCCGCTTCATCCTGCACATTTTGCTGCTGGTGGCCAAGCGGTATCTGAAGTATCTGAAGCAGATCGACAAGACCTATAACTACATGGAGCGCCAGCTCTACAAGTCCCAGCGGAACAAGGAGCTGATCCAGCTGCTGGACCTGGAGAAGTCCCTGGTCTACTTCAACACCTCCCTGAAGGCCAACGAGGTGACCCTGGAGAAGATCCTCCGGGGACGCATCGTCACCCTCTACGAGGAGGACCAGGACCTGCTGGAGGATGTGCTGATCGAGGTGCGTCAGGCCATCGAGATGGCCCAGATCTACTCCTCCATCATCTCCGGCATGATGGACGCCTTCGCCTCCGTCATCTCCAACAACCTGAATGTGATCATGAAGGTGCTGACCTCCATCACCATCCTGCTCACCATCCCCAACATCATCTTCAGCTTCTACGGCATGAATGTGGCGGGTCTGCCCTTTGACCAGTTCTTCTGGGTGCCCATTCTCATCGCGGTGGTCGCCATTGTGGTGGTGGGTGTGCTTCTGAAGAAGAAGGACCTGTTTTAAGCGTTTGCCCGAGGCCGCCGGCTTCGGGCAAATTTGTTTTAAAGGGAGAAAATGCAAATAATATGAACAGTTCGGCGAAATTCCCATTGCAAAACGCAGGGGTTTCGCTATAATGGAAGCTGAACTGATATAAGTTCGCCCGCCGCATTGGGGCAGGCGCTTGAAAATAGCCCGGTTTGGGCAGGATTTGGTTTAGGAGTGAAGTTATGTTTGTGAAAGATATCGGTATCGACCTGGGTACCGCCAGCGTACTGGTCTATGTGAAGGATAAGGGGATCGTCCTGCGCGAGCCCTCCGTGGTGGCGCTGGACAAGAACACCGGCAAGCTGCTCAAGGTGGGCAGCGAGGCCCAGGCCATGCTGGGCCGCACCCCCGGCAACATCGTGGCCATCCGCCCCCTGCGGGAGGGCGTCATCTCCGATTACGACATGACCGAGCGGATGCTCCGGGAGTTTATCCGAAAGGTGGCTCCCATCCGCCTGTTCAAGCCCAGGGTCATCATCTGCGTGCCCTCCGGGATCACCGAGGTGGAGGAGCGCGCCGTCATCGACGCCGGTATTCAGGCCGGCGCCCGCAAGGTCTACCTCATTGAGGAGCCTCTGGCCGCCGCCCTGGGCGCGGGCATCGATATTGCCGAGCCTGACGGCCACATGGTGGTGGACATCGGCGGCGGCACCGCCGACATCGCCGTCATCTCCCTGTCCGGCATCGTGGAGTCCGCCTCCATCAAGGTGGCCGGCGACGCCTTCAGCGAGGCTGTGGTCAAGTATATCCGCAAGCGCCACAACGTCCTCATCGGCGACCGCACCGCCGAGGAGCTGAAAATGACCATCGGCTGCGTCTTCCCCCGGGAGGAGGAGCTGTCCATGGAGATCAAGGGCCGCTGCCTGATGACCGGTCTGCCCCGCACCTTCACCGTCACCTCCAGCGAGATGATCGAGGCCTTTGAGGAGCCCTGCTCCCGCATTCTGGAGGCCGTCCACTCCGTGCTGGAGCGCACGCCCCCCGAGCTGGTGGCCGACATCTCCAGAAACGGCATCATCATGACCGGCGGCGGCTCCCTGGTGTCTGGCTTCGACAAGCTCATCGAGTCCCACACCGGCATCGAGACCTATATTGCCGACGACGCCATCTCCTGCGTGGCTCAGGGCACCGGCAAGAGCCTGGATTGGCTGGGCGAGCTGCAGGACGGCACCATGAATATCTCCCGCAACCGCCAGATGAACTGAAAAACAGCACTGTTTTAGCGTGAAAACTGCAAAAATCCTCTTGCGTTTTCCTCTGCGGTGTGCTATAGTATCTACCGTAAGTTAGAAGTGTAAGCAAGAGTGAGGCGCCCGCCTCACTCTTTCTTTTCGGATTTTATGAGTCGGGAGGTATGTATATGGCCAAGGTGACCGATACCGTGGCGGAGCTGGCGGCGCCCATTGTGGAGCAGGCCGGCTGCACCCTGTGGGATGTGGAATATGTAAAGGAGGCCGGGGAGTGGTTCCTGCGTGTCTACATCGACCGGGAGGGCGGCGTGAACATCGACCACTGTGAGGCTGTGTCCAGACCTCTGTCCGACCTGCTGGACGAGGTGGACCCCATCCAGGGCTCCTATACCTTTGAGGTCTCCTCCGCGGGACTGGACCGCATCCTGCGCAAGCCGGAGCATTACCGGCTCTGCATGGGACAGCAGGTGGATGTGAAGCTCTACCGCCCTGTGGACGGCCGAAAGGAATACACCGGCACGCTCAACGGCTATGAGGACGGAGCTGTTACCGTGGACGGCCGACTGTTTGAGAAGAAAGACATTGCGCAGGTCCGCCTGCATGTTACATTCTAAAAGGAGTAATCATCATGGCTAAGAAAAAGACCCCCGCCAAGAATACGGAGCTGGACGCCAAGGAGTTTTTTGCCGCCATCTCCGACATTGAGAAGGAAAAGGGCATTCCCAAGAGCTAC
>JAQXJQ010000188.1 GCA_029009035.1 Oscillospiraceae bacterium
GGATCTCCGCCTGCTCAAAGGCGCGGACCCGTTGGGAGAGGGGGGCGGTCTCCTCCGGAGTGGAGGCGCGGAAGATGTGGTCGGGGAGGGAGGAGGGGAGGATGACGCTGCTGTCCGAGAGGTAGACGGAGGCCTCCAGAACATTTTTCAGCTCCCGCACATTGCCCGGCCAGCTGTACCCCATGAGCAGCCGGCGGGTCTCGTCGGCGATGGTGATGGGCCGTTTGAGCTTGCGGGACAGCTCGGTGAGCAGGGCGTCGGTCAAGGCGGAGATGTCCTCCGGCCGCTCCCGGAGGGGGAGGCTTTTCACCTGGAAGGTGGACAGGCGGTAGTAGAGGTCCCGGCGGAACTTTCCGTTTTCAATGTATTGGGGCAGGTCGGCGTTGGAGGCGGAGATGACACGCACATCCACGGGGATCTCCTTCAGCCCGCCCACGGGACGCACCACCCGCTCCTGCAGCACCCGCAGCAGCTTGGCCTGCAATCCGATGTCCATTTCGGAGACCTCGTCCAGAAAGAGGGTGCCGCCGTTGGCGGCCTCAAACAGGCCCATCTTTCCGCCCTTTTTCGCGCCGGTGAAGGCGCCCTCCACATAGCCGAACAGCTCGGACTCCAGCATATTGGCATTGAAGTTGGCGCAGTTGATGGCCACGAAGACCTCGCTGCGGCGCTGGCTGGCGTTGTGGATGGCCTGGGCGTACAGCTCCTTGCCGGTGCCGCTCTCCGAGGCGAGGAGCACGGGGGCGTCGGTGACGGCGATCTTTTGGGCAAGGGCTTTGGTCTGGATGGCGGCGGGACTCACCGCCACGATGTCGTCGAAGGTGTAGCGGGCGTTGTTGGCCCGGTTGATGCGCTGGAGGATGCGTCTGCTTTTGGCTTCGACGACCTCCAGCTCGTCGCGGGTACGGTAGGCGTCGTCCAGAAAGGTGACCACGGACAATCCGCCGGTGAGCACGCCGTCCTCGTAAATGGGGTACATATTGACGAAGTAAAAGTCCTTGACCTCCTGCCGGGTGAGGTGGCGGATGGGCTCCCCCTTTTCCAGCACGTCGGGCAGGCGGGCGCCGGGACGCAGGTCCCGCAGGCGATAACCCTCGATGGGACCGATGTCGCCGCCGGCTTCCTTCTCGAGAAACTTCCGGTAGGCGGTGTTTCCGAAGACGATGATACCGTCGGTGTCGATGATGGTGATGCCTTCGCTCATGGCGTTGAAGGCGGCGCGGGCGGCGGCATTGAGTTCCATAAACCCTCAGTCCTCCCTGTTGTCCACGAAACGGCAGATGGCCTCAAAGGTGGGGGCGCTGATGTCGTGCTCGATCTTGCAGGCGTCTTCGGCTGCGGTGGAGGGCTCCACGCCCAGACGGACGAAAAACTCCGTCAGGGTGCGGTGGCGGCGGTACACCTTGTCCGCGATGGCCATGCCGCTGTCCGTAAGGGCGATGTGGCCGTCCTTTTCCATGGTGATGTAGCCGTTTTCCCGCAGACGCTTGACCGCAACACTGACGCTGGGCTTGGTGACTCCCAGCTGTGCGGCGATGTCGATGGAGCGAATGTAACCCCGGTCCTCCTGCAGCATGAGCATGGCTTCCAGATAGTCCTCCGCAGATTTTTGGATCTTCACGGCCTGATCCCCCTTTGGCTCTTTTTGGTTAGAGTATCATAGTTTGCGGGGAATTGCAAGCTGACAGGGAAACGAAGGGGCTGCTGCAGAACGGAACATTCTGCAGCAGCCCCTGATACAGTTTTTTAGAACAGTCCGGTGATCTTTCCGGTCTCGTCCACGTCGATCTTCTCGGCGGCGGGGACTTTGGGAAGCCCCGGCATGGTCATGATGTCGCCGGTGAGAGCCACAAGGAAGCCGGCGCCGGCGGATACCTTCAGGTTGCGCACGGTGATGGTGAAGCCGGTGGGAGCGCCCAGCAGGGTCTGATCGTCGGAGAAGGAGTACTGGGTCTTGGCCATGCAGATGGGCAGCTTGTCAAAGCCAAGGGCCTCCAGATCCTTCATCTGCTTCCGGGCGCCGGCGGTGAGAGTCACGCCGTCGGCGTGGTAGATCTTCTTTGCGATGTCATTCAGCTTCTGCTCGATGGAGTCCTCCGCGTCGTAGGCGAAGGTGAAGTCGTTGGGCTGCTGGCACAGGCGGATGACCTCCTGAGCCAGAGCGATGCCGCCCTCGCCGCCCTTGGCCCAGACCTCGCTGAGGGCCACGTTGACCCCCAGCTCCCGG
>JAQXJQ010000189.1 GCA_029009035.1 Oscillospiraceae bacterium
AAGAGAAGGAGTCAACGCGTTATGAACAAGTCCGAAACCAAAAAGAGCGTGAACAACTTCGGCCGTAAGGGCTGGGCCGTTGTGTTCTATGTTCTGCTGATCTACCTGTTCACCTGTGTTACCAACGACACCCTTAACGTGACCACGGGTTTCTTCGGCAACTTCCTGCAGGTCGACCCCAATAGCCTGCTGCCCTTTGCCGCCGTGGGTGGCTTTGTGGGCGTGATCCTTTCCCTGGTCGCCGGCATCGTCATTGCCAAGAAGAATGTCAAGGTGCCTACCGCGGTGCTGTTCACCGTGCTGGGCCTGCTGTTCGCCTTCAACGGCCAGGCTAAGAATGTTGGCATGTTCGCCATTGCCACCATTCTGACCACCGCCGTTTCCCAGACCCTGAACCTGGTCTGCACCCAGCAGATCATGAGCAACTGGTTCCCCAAGAAGAAGGGCATCGCTCTGGGCTGGGCCACCATGGGTATGCCCATCTGCTCCGCTGTGATGGTGGCTGTCTTCGAGGGCCTGTTCCATGTGGACATCTCCGCCCCCTACTGGCTGATGTTCGCCATCTGCGTCATTCTGGCTATCGTCACCGGCGTGTGGTTCAAGAACTACCCCGAGGAGGCCGGCGCTTATCCCGACAACGAGCCTGTCGATCCCGAGGAGCAGAAGAAGACCCTGGAGTTCCTGGCCAACTACAAGAGCCCCTGGACTGTGGGCAAGCTGCTGAAGGCCAAGGAGTTCTGGATGCTGGTCTTCATCTTCGGCTTCATGTTCATGGGTCTGGTTGCCACCGTGGCTCAGCTGATCCCCCGTATCAACTCCCTGCTGCCCACTCCCAACAACCAGATGGGCATTATGTGGCTGACCATCGCCTCTATCATCGGTATCCCCGGCTCCTTCGCCTGGGGCTTCATTGACCAGAAGATCGGCACCGGCAAGACCAACCGCATTTTCTGCGTCTGCTGGACCGTCACCATGGTCCTGTCCTTCATCGGTATGCAGCTGCGCAGCCTGCCCCTGACCATCGTCACCGTGGTGCTCTACGCCCTGCTGAACGGTGGCCTGGGCAACATGATGCCCTCCATGTTCATCTCTATCTTCGGCCGCTATGACTTCGCTCAGGCCAATAAGGTGGGTATGCCCCTGATCATCTGCCTGCGCTCCCTCACTCTGATCATCATGCCCATCATCCTCGCCGCCGCCGGCGCCGATCAGGCCATGGGCTACCGCAATGTGTTCGTGCTCATCAGCGTCCTGTCTGTCATCGCTACCATCCTGGCTTTCCTGCTCAAGGACAAGACCATTGGTACTGTGAAGGCCGACTGAGCCGATCGCTTCATATAAGTAACCGGAGCTCACGCAAACGCGTGAGCTCCGGTTTTTCTTTTTCAGAAGGTCATATGCCAAGCAGCTTTCGGGTCTCGGTCAAAAGGGAAGGCAGGATCTCATCCAGAAGACGGCTGTACCAACAGGTATCGCCCTCGAAGTAGACCTGATCGCGCATTCTCCGGCATCCGCCCCGGCAGGAGCTCACATAGCGGCAGGCTTTGCACCGGGGGTCGGGAGAGGCGCAGGAGGACTGGGAGAGGAACGGCTGACCGCGCTGTCGAAGCGCAGGGACGGAGTCGTCGGCAATACATCCCAGCCGGTACCGGTCCAGTACATAGAAGTCGCAGGGGTACACCGAACCGTCCCCCTCCACCACATGCTGGAGGGAGCATTGGCCGTTGATGCCGCAGGCGGAGGGGACGCCCCGCAGATAGAAGCTTACCAGATCGTCAAACAGGCGGATGCTGATGTACCGTCCCTGCTTCAGAGCCTTCAGCCAGAGGGGGAAGAGCTTGGCATAAAACCCACAGAACCGTTGGGCAGTCAACGCCCAGGGGGAGGGGGAGGCGCAGTCCAGCTCATCGAGACACGGGATCAGCTGAACGAAAGAGATGTTCTCCTTACAGAGAAAGTTCCAGAATTCCTGAGGGTGGCGGGCGAGGTTTCCGGTGAGCACGGTGAGCACATTGTACTCGGTGTTGTGCTTCTCCAGCAGAGCCTTGGCCGCCATGATCCTGCGGAAGGTGGGCTGCAGATTGGCATCCACACGGTTCCGGTCATGGAAGGATGCGGGACCGTCAAGAGAGAGTCCCACCAGCACATGATGACGGGTGAATATCTCGCACCACTCATCGTCCAGCACAAGGCCGTTGGTCTGGAAGGCGTAGTTGACCTTCACGCCGGGGGGGATCAGCTCTGACGCCATGTCAAAGAAGTCCCGGAAGAACTGTTTGCCCGCCAGGGTAGGCTCACCGCCCTGAAAGGCGAAGGTGGCTTCGTCTCCGGCGGAGAGCTGTTCCGCAGCCCGGCGGATCAGCTCCTGGGCTGTTTCCCGGGACATCATGCCGTAGTTGGGGGTCTCCCGGCGGTTCATGACATCGCTGTAGAAGCAGTAGCGGCAGCGCATATTGCAGCTTCCGGAAGCGGGTTTGATGAGGGCGTAGAAATGGCTCATGCTGTGGCCTCCCGGCGGTCAAACGCCTGTTGTGATCGTATTTGCCGGAGGGGTATCCGACAGAAGCTTTGTAAAGCCGAATTACTTGCCCAGTGCCAGCTTGGCGGCACCGCAGATGCCGGCATCGTTGCCCAGAGAGGCCAGAGCAAACTCGGTGATTTCGGAGGGGGGGAAGGCGTACTTGACAAAGGCCTTTCTCACAAGGTCAATGATGTAGCTGCCGGCCTTGGAGACGCCGCCGCCCAGCACGAAAACCTCGGGGTCGCAGACGCAGGACACGGAGGCCAGAGCGCGGCCCAGAGCGTCGCCAAAGACTTCGGCGGCATGGCAGGAGAGGGGATCTCCGGCCTTTGCCGCGTCCAGAACATCCTTGGCGGTCACGGTCTCCAGCTCGCGCAGGGGGGAGGGGGTGTCGGTCTCGGCCAGAAGGCGCTTGGCGGTGTTGGCGATGCCGGTGGCGGAGGCAAACTGCTCCAGACAGCCGCGTTTACCGCAGCCGCAGGCGGTGGGAGCGTCCTCATAGATCTTCATGTGGCCCAGCTCGCCGCCGCAGCCGTGGAAGCCGGAGAGCAGCTTGCCGCCCAGAATGATGCCGCCGCCTACGCCGGTACCCAGCGTGACGAACACCACATTCTCAAAGCCCTTGCCGCCGCCCAGCCACATCTCGCCCAGAGCGGCCGCGTTGGCGTCGTTGACCACCTTCACAGGCAGACCGCACAGCGCGCTCAGCTTTTCGGCAATGTTGCCGCCCCAGCCGTTCAGGTTGACACAGGGCTTTACCACGCTGTCATCCAGCACAGCGCCGGGAACGCCGATGCCGGCGCCGGTCACATCGGAGAGAGAAATGCCGCGCTGCCGCAGCTTCTCGCTCATGGAAGCGGAGATATCGGGCAGGATGTGCTCGCCGCCGTTTTCGGTGCGGGTGGGGATCTCCCACTTGTCAAGAAGCTCTCCGTCTGTGCTGAACAGGCCCAGCTTGACGGTGGTGCCGCCAAGGTCGATGCCGAATACATACTTTGTCATAGTTACCACCTCATAGTAAGTAAAATCAGAATTTGCATTTAGGTATATGAGAAAAGGATAGCTTACAATCTCCGCTTTGTCAAGGCTGCTCCGGGGCTGTGGCGGACCTATGGGATCATCGGGCCGGGAGCGTTGAAAGCGCCGGGAAAATGTGGTACTATCTGGGGTATGAGGCGTACGGGCTTCCGTGGTATGACCTGTTTGAGAAAGAGCTTTGAAGGACTGTGGGGAGGAAGAACATTGGAGACAGAAAAGCTGTATTATGAAGACCCCTTTCGGCGGGAATTCTCCGCACGGGTGATCTCCTGCCGGGCGGACAAGGGCGGTTTTGCCGTGGTGCTGGATCGCACTGCTTTTTATCCCGAAGGGGGCGGACAGGGTGCGGATCACGGTACCCTGGGCGGAGCCGCTGTGCTGGATGTCCATGAGAAAGACGGCGTGATCGTCCACCTGTGCGACCGCGAGCTGCCGGTGGGTGAGCCGGTGGAAGGACGCCTTGATTGGAACAGACGCTTCGACCATATGCAGCAGCACAGCGGCGAGCATATCTGCTCCGGACTGATCTGCGCACGGTGGCACTGTGACAATGTGGGGTTCCACATGGGGGCGGACACGGTGACCATTGACTTCAATGCCGACATCTCCTGGCAGGAGCTGCTGGAGATCGAAGCGGAGGCCAATGCCTATATTTACGAGGATCACCCGGTCGACATCCGGACCTGCCGGGGAGCGGAGCTGGATACGGTGGAATACCGCAGCAAGAAGGCGCTGGAGGGTGATGTGCGCATCGTCAGCTTTGACGGCGCGGATTGCTGCGCCTGCTGCGGCACCCATGTGGCGCGCAGCGGACAGGTGGGGCTGGTGAAGTTCCTCTCCTGCCAGAAATTCCGGGAGGGCGTGCGCATTGAGATGCTGGCGGGGGAGCGCGCCCTGCGCTATCTGTCCGGGGTGTACGAAGCGGCCCGTGGGGTGGGGCAGAAGCTCTCGGTCAAACCCGGCGAGATCCTCGCTGCGGTGGAAAAGCAGGCGGAGGAACTCTCTGCGGCAAAAAACCGGGCGTCGGAGCTGGAAGGCGAGGTATTCGCGGCGGAGGCCAGGGCCCTGGCGGGTCAGAGTGATGTTCTGCTGTTCAAGCCCGCCATGCAGGGCGGTAGCCTGCGCCGCCTGGCAGACGCCGTGGCGGGGGTGTGCGGCGGGCTGACCGCTGTGTTTTCCGGGGGTGGGGAGAACTATTCCTACGCCCTCATCCACGCCGGAGGAGAGGATATCTCCCAACGGGTCAGGACCATGAACGAGGCCCTGAACGGCAGAGGCGGCGGAAGAAACGGCTTTGCCCAGGGGAGCGTCCGGGCTGCCCGGGAGGAGATCGAAGCGTTTTTCAAAGGGTAACAAAAGGGCCTGTTGCAAGATGCGTTTTTTAGGCCGCTTTCTAAAATTGACCCAAAAAAAGAGTTGCGGAGAATTGCCGTTTTTGGCAGTTCTCCGCAACTTTTTTTCAAACAAACTTTTGAAACAATCTATTTTGCAACAGGCCCTTTTTGAATTAGATCAGACGTTTGCCACGCCGGTGCGGCGGGCGGCTTCGCCCACGGCCCGGGCAACGGCGGGAGCGACACGGGGGTCAAAGGCGGCGGGGATGATGTAGTCGGCGTTCAGTTCCTCGGGAGGGACCAGATCGGCCAGGGCGTAAGCGGCAGCCAGCTTCATCTCCTCGTTGATGTCGGAGGCACGGACATCCAGCGCACCGCGGAACACGCCGGGGAAGGCCAGCACATTGTTGATCTGGTTGGGGAAGTCGCTGCGCCCGGTGCCCACCACAGCGGCGCCGGCCTTGCGGGCCAGATCGGGCATGATCTCGGGCACAGGGTTGGCCATGGGGAAGACGATGGCGCCGTCGGCCATGGAGCGCACCATGTCCTCATCCACCAGATTGGCGGCGGACACGCCGATGAACACATCGGCGCCGGCCATCAGGTCCCGCAGGCTGCCCTTCTGCATCCGGCGGTTGGTGAGCTTGGCAATCTCTGCCTGAGCGGGGTTCATGTCGGGGTTGCCCTCATAGAGAGCGCCGAATTTGTCGACCAGGGTGATGTCGGTGAAACCATCGGAGAGAAGCAGGCGGCAGATGGCGATGGCGGCGGAGCCGGCGCCGGAGAACACCACCCGAACATCCTCCTTGCGCTTACCTACCACCCGGAGGGCGTTGACCAGAGCGCCCAGCACGATGATGGCGGTGCCGTGCTGATCGTCATGGAACACGGGAATGTCGCAGCGCTGCTTCAGCCGGCGCTCGATCTCAAAACAGCGTGGGGCGGAGATGTCCTCCAGATTGACGCCGCCGAAGGAACCGGCCAGCAGGGCCACGGTGTTCACAATGTCGTCCACATCCTTGGAGCGGATGCACAGCGGGACGGCGTTTACCCCGCCGAAGGCCTTGAAGAGTACGCATTTGCCCTCCATCACGGGCATACCGGCCTCCGGGCCGATGTCGCCCAGACCCAGCACGGCGGTGCCGTCGGTGACCACGGCCACGGTGTTCCAGCGGCCGGTGAGCTCAAAGCTCTTATTGATATCCTTTTGAATTTCCAGACAGGGCTGTGCCACGCCGGGGGTATAGGCCAGAGAGAGGGACTCCCGGTCCTTGACCTCCATCTTGGGGACGGTATCCAGCTTGCCCCGCCATTCATAGTGTTTTTTCAGGGACTCGGCAGCGTAATCCATCAGAAGGTTCCTCCTTAAAAAGGCGATACTTTCGCCGGTTAAATCAGACTAAGTATATACCAGGAGAATCGGATTGACCAGAAAAAATTGCCTTAATTTTTCACAAAAATAAGGAAGAACCCCCTGCCGGATTTATCGGGGCAGAGGGTCTTGTGTTAAGAGCGGAGAGCAGATGAGGGCGCCTCCGGCGCAGCGGGCCAGCCGGGCGCAGCGGGTATAGGTCTCCCGATCCAGAAGCTCACGGGGGGCGTGGGCGTCCACGCCGATGATGAATTGGGCGCCGCATTCCACGCCCATGGAGATGAACTCCCGGCTGGGGTAGCACAGCTCGGAACGGCAGCCGGCCACATTGATCTCAATGGGAATTCCTTTCCCGGTGAGGAGCCTGGCCAGCGCGATCATATATCTACGGTAGACATCGGGGTCTGTGCCGGGATGGATGATGTCCGGGTGGGCCACATAGAGGAAGTCCTCCCGCTCCAGCGCCTCGGAGATGCGTTCCACATAGGTGCGAAGGGCCAATTCGCCGTCCGCCGCGGGGCGCATCACATGGCGCCAGCCGATCTCGCTGTCAAGAAAGTGCTGGGCCAGCAGAAGGTAGTCGATGGGATACTGCTTGACGGTCTCCAAAGTGGCGTCGAAGTATTCCGGGAAGAATTCCATTTCCAGACCGCCGTAGATGGTGATATCCCGGGCATACTCCCGCTTCAGGGCCTCGACGCTGTCAAAGTATCCCTCCAGCTGGGCCATATCCATGCGAATGGGGGAGATGTAATCCCCACCGAAGAGATAGGGGGCGTGGTCGGAAAAGCCAAGGATCTCAAAACCGGCTTCGATGGCGGCCTCCACATAGGCGCGGTCTTCGCCCTCGGCGTGCTTGCAGCGGGTGGTATGGCAATGGAAGTTGGCCTTTTTGTCAGCCAGCTGAGGCGTATTTCGGAAGGTGAGCATCCCTGTTGCCTCCTTTGTTCTGTTACAGGAAACGGTCCAGGAAATCGTCCATGCGCTCCCTGAACCGCGTGCGGTTCTCCTGCGCCTCCGCATGAAGCTGCTGCACTCCTGCGGACACATCCTCGGCAATCTGGCGGCGGCGGTCACGGCTGCGGTTGATGGCGCTCAGAATATCCGCTGCGGCCTCCAGCAGTTCATCGCTGGGGGCGTCGTGGACGGGGTACAGGCCCCGACGGTAGCGGTCCAGCACGATCTCGTACCGGTCGCAGGCGGCATGAACGGCATCCTCCCAGGAGAGGTACAGCTCCCTTTGGGCGTGCTCGCCCACCCGGCGCAGCAGAGGACGGTCATAGGCGATCTGCCTGAGCAGGGCGGCCATGGAGGGGGCGTTCTCCTCGATGAGAAAGCTGTTTTGGCCGTCGGTGCTGTCCTCGGCGGCACAGCTGCCCCGCACCAGTACCGAGGGAAGGGCGCAGGCCGCGGCTTCACGCACCACCAGACCGTTGGTGTCGAAGGTGGAGGGGAAGAGGAACAGGTCGGCACGGCAGTACCACGCGCGGATGACCTCCCGGTCATAGATGGGGGGCAGAAAGAGCACCTTCTGTTCCAGTCCCAGCTGCGCGGCGTAGGACTCGATCTCCGTGCTGTCACCGCCCTTGCCGATAAAGACCATGCGGAAAGAAAGTCCGCCGTCATCCAACTGCTTCAGCGCGTCCAGAATGATGCGGATCCCCTTGTACCACATCATGCGGCCCACAAAAAGAAAGAGGGGGATATCCTCCGGCAGGTCGAGTCCGGCGCAGGCCTTGTCCACTTCGGACCGATCCACCCGGCCGACGGGAAAGTCCACGCCGTTGGGCATGACGATATAGTCGCCCTGATACCCCATGGAGCGCAGGTTCTCTCCCGCGCCGTGGCTCACGGTCCACACCTCGTCACAGGCGGAGATGTTCTGTACCAGCAGCTTTTCCGCGGCCTCTTGCAGCAGTTTGCCGTGGATGGCGTTGGCGATGTCGATATCAAATTTGGTGTGGTAAGTGAACACCAGCGGGACATGGATCCGCTCCCGCAGCAGACGGGAGACGATGGTGGAGGTCACAGGACAGTGGCTGTGGATCAGCTCAAAGCCGCCCTGCTCCAGCGCCTGCATCAGCTCCGGAGAGAAGGGCAGACCCGCCCGATAGCCCACCAGAGAAGTGAGGTCCAGACTGGGATAGCGCAGCACGAAAAAGTCGAAGGCGGCGTCGTTTGCGCCGGGATAGTAAGGGGTGACCACAGTGGCGCAGCCGCGGCCGCTGTGGGTGATGACATTGGCGTAGTTGACCACGGCATTGGCCACGCCGTCGATGACCGGGGGAAAAGAGTCGTTGACCAGACATATTTTTCGGGGTTGTGACATGATGAGCCTCCTAAACAGGCGATGAAGCGTTTTCTCTGACCATTATATTTTCAGCGGAGGCAAAGGTCAAGGGAAAGAGTATGAAAAACGGCTGTCCGGAGGACAGCCGTTTGAACGTGACGGAGTGTGTCGGGAGATCAGTCCTCCAGCAAGCGGCCGTCGGTGGAGATGACGCAGACCTGCCAGGGGATCATTTTGCCGGAGGCCTGCAGCGCATTGCGCACGGCCAGCTCGATGCCGCCGCAGCAGGGGACCTCCATGCGCACCACGGTGATGCTCCTGATCTCGTTGCGGCGGAGGATCTCGGCGAGCTTTTCGGAGTAGTCCACGCTGTCCAGCTTGGGACAGCCCACCCGGGTGATGCGGCCCTTGATGAACTTCTCGTGGAGATTGGCATAGGCATAGGCGGTGCAGTCCGCGGCGATGAGCAGGCGGGCACCGTCAAAATAAGGGGCATTCACCGGAGCCAGCTTGATCTGCACCGGCCACTGGGACAGACGGCTCACCGGCTCGGCGGCCGCGGTGGGGTAGGCGGGGGCGTCGTCGCGGTGGATGGCGCGGGACTGGGTGCCGGGACAGCCGCAGGGCAGGGTCTCTGCTTTGGCCTGTTTGTTGGCCAGAACAGCCTGCTCGTCATAGGCGGCAGCCTCCCGCTCCACAAAGGTGATGGCGCCGGTGGGACAGGCGGGCAGACAGTCGCCCAGCCCGTCGCAGTAGTCGTCCCGCAGGAGCTGGGCTTTGCCGTTCACCATGCCGATGGCGCCCTCATGGCAGGCTTCGGCACAGGCGCCGCAGCCGTTGCACTTCTCCTGATCGATCTCAATAATTCTACGCTTCATGGGAAAACCTCCTCTTGTATTTCTGAGCATAGCATAGTACAATTCTCTTGAAAAGTATGTTTGATTTCAAACGAAGGAGAAAAAGATGGAGCAGTATTTGCCGGTTTTGACCCGCGCCCCCCTGTTTGCCGGGATGACAGAGGAAGAGATCCGCTCTGCGCTGAACTGTCTGGGCGCAGTTGCGTCGGAGTATCCCGCGGGGAGCTATATCCTCCGAGCCGGGGAACATACGGAGCATATGGGAGTGCTGCTCTCCGGCAGCGGGCTGATCATTCAGGAGGATGTGTGGGGCAGGCGCAATATCATGAGCCGCGTGGCGGTGGGAGACAGCTTCGGAGAGTCCTTTGCAGCGTCTCCGGGCGCGGTGCTGAACATCAGCGTGGTGGCCCATGAGGACAGCAGGATCCTGCGCCTGAATGTGGGGAAAATCCTTTCCGTCTGCCCCGCGGCCTGCGGACATCACAGCCGGATGGTGCGTAATTTGGCGTCGGCACTGGCGCAAAAGGCCCTGCAGTTCAATGAGAAGATCACCCACATGAGCAGACGGACGACAAGAGAGAAGCTTCTCTCCTACCTTTCCGCCCAGTCCCTGCGGCAGGGGAGCGCGGAGTTCGATATTCCCTATGACCGTCAGCAGCTGGCCGATTTCCTCTGCGTGGAGCGGGCAGCCATGTCGGCAGAGCTGTCCAAGCTGAAAAAAGAGGGGCTGATCGATTTCCGGCGCAGCCACTTTGTGATCCTGTCACCCATAGCGGGGGAGGACAGGGCGTGATTTGCGGACGCTCCGGGCGAATGGGCCATGTGAAGCTCCCGCCTTCTGCCTTTGCGGAAGGCGGGAGCTTTTTGTGCAGGGGTCGTAAAAGTGCATAAAACGGCGGGGAAAGATTTGTCGCCCTCTGAGACCGCAGACGGCTTGAAAATATAATATGGTTATATTATAATACCAATTAACGGGATTTGACGGATCTGAGAATACCTAATATAATGTGGGTGCCGAGAGAAGCTGTTCGGCGAAGGCGACTGCCTTTTATGTACCGCGGTCATACCGCGAGGGGAGTGTGCCCATATGGGGATCGTGAAGAAAGAAAGTTCCAGTGAGCAGATCATCAATTACATCCTTGAGCAGATCGCTGAGAAAAAACTGAACCCAGGCGACAAGCTGATGAATGAACGGGCGTTTTCGGAATTGCTGGGCGTGAGCCGCATCCCCCTGCGTGAGGCGGTGGCTGCGCTGTCCATTTTGGGCATTCTGGAGGCCCGCCAGGGAGACGGCACCTATGTCAAGCACTATGATCCCAGTATGCTGGCAAAGGTGATGTACATTTACTCCATTTTGGACGAAGTCTCCATGCAGGATATGTTTGAGGTGCGCGCCACCATAGAGTCTCAGGCTGCCGCGCTGGCAGCCCGGAGAGCCACCGGGGAACAGGTTGAACACATACGGCAGGAGCTGGAGTCTTTTGACAGCGCTGTCTCCGAAATGGATGAGCTGTGCAGCACTCCGGAACAGAGTGTGGCTACCTTTTTGATGTTGAACCGATTTCACAGGGCGGTTGCGGAGGCGTCGGGGAACCGGTTTTTGTCTCAGTTTATGGACTCCATCGGGAGTATGGCGCGGGAATACTATCTGACCGGCGTGAGAAATGACCCCGAGGCCGCCGCACATATTCTGGACAGCCAGGAGGAGCACCGCGAAATTTACCGTGCCATTGTCTCCGGGGATGACCAGCGGGCAGGCGAGCTGGCCTACCGTCATCTGTTGGGAGAGTGCGCCACCATCCAGCGTGCCATAGAAAATATGAAAGAATAGCGGGAAGGAACGATTTTCGTGATGAGGTCAATGGAGGAATTGAGAGACGCTTTGGCGGCTTGTACAAAGGCCAGGCGCCTGGGCGTTGTATGCGCACAGGACGGACATACGCTGGAGGCGGTGGCCAGGGCTGCTGCTGAGGGGTTGGTGGAACCGCTGCTCTTTGGAGACAGCGCCCTCATTGCCCCCCTGTGGGAAAAGGCGTCGGGCGGAGCGCCGATGCCTCCGGTGGAGGAGTGCGGCGATGATGGGGCCGCCTGCGCTGCCGCTACCATGAAGGCAGTGCATGAGGGCCGCATTGACTGCATCATGAAGGGGAAACTGGAGACCGGCGTGCTGATGAAGGCGGTGGTAAACCGGGAGACCGGCATCCGCAAAAACCCTGTGCTCTCCATGATCGCAGTGATGGAGTCCCCTTACTACCACAAACTCTTTGCCATCACCGATGTGGGCTTGCTGACCTACCCCGACCTGGAGCAGAAGGCCGCGATGATCCAAAACGCGGCGGCGGTATTCCGCGCTTTGGGCGTAGAGTGCCCCAAGGTGGCGGTATTGGCCGCGGTGGAGAAGGTAAATCCCAAAATGCCTGAGACGGTGGATGGGGACGCGCTGAAGCAGATGCAGCAGCGCGGAGAACTGGGACACTGCCTGGTGGAAGGACCCATTTCCTATGACTTGTGCATGGACGCCGAGGCGGCGGCGATCAAGGGGTATGAAAGCCCTGTGGCCGGCGATCCCGATATTCTGCTGGTGCCCGATATTGTGGCGGGCAATTTGCTGAGCAAGGCGCTGACCTGCACCGGAGGGGCCAAGACCTGCGGCATGGTGAGCGGTGCGATGGTCCCCATTGTCATCACATCCCGCTCCGCGACTGCGGAGGATAAATATATGTCCATTATCCTCTCTGCCCTTGTGGGAGACGGCGGAGAGCGCGACTGACCGCACAGCGGGCGGACCGAAAAGGTCCGCCCGCTTTTTGTGCTTGCAAAGCGGGAAAGGGCGGGATAAAATAGGTTCATCAGGATAGACGAAGGGCGGGGGTGACCACCCGCTGCGAGGTGAGTATGAAGCTTTCGGAGTGTTTGCGCATACAGCGGGGCATCACCGCGATCATAGGCGGGGGAGGAAAGACCACGCTGATGGAGAAGCTGGGGGAGGAACTGGCCTGCTCAGGGCGGGTCATTCTGGGCACATCCACCCGGATCTATCCCCCCCAATGCTGCACCACACTTCTTGACCCTTCCGTGGAGGAGATCGCAGGCGCACTGGAACGGGAGGGGCTGCTCTGCGTGGCGTCCCGGGGGGAGAATGGGAAACTGCGCCCACCGCGCGTTCCCTTTGCCGAGCTTGCGGGACTGGCGGATTATGTGCTGGTGGAGGCTGACGGATCCAAGGGACTGCCGCTGAAGGCTCATGCCCCCCATGAGCCGGCGATCCCGGAAGGAAGCTGCCGGACTATCCTGGTGGTGGGTGCGGATGGATTTGGACGGCCCATTGTTGAGGTCTGCCACAGGCCGGAGCTGTATGCCGGACTACTGAACTGCAGCCGTGAGCGGATCGTCACCCCGGAAATGGCGGCAGAGGTGATCTGCCGGGAGGGGTTCGGAGATCTGGTTTTCATCAATAAAACAGAGTCCCCGCGGGACTGGGAACAGGCGCGGAGACTGGAGGCATTGCTTCCTTGCCCCACGGTGGCCGGGAGCCTGCAAAAGGAGGAATACAGGTGCTTGTACTGATACGGGGGGCGGGAGATCTGGCCAGCGGGATCGCACTGCGGCTGTTCCGCAGCGGATTTCGGGTGGTGATGACCGATCTTGCCCGGCCGCTGGCCATTCGCAGGACAGTGGCCTTTTGCGAGGCCATCCGCAGTGGGAGCGCGGTGATCGAAGGGGTGACGGCACAGTTTGCCGAAGACGCCGCGGGAGCCAAAGAAATGCTGGAGAAGGGCGTGATCCCGGTGCTGGCCGATCCCGAGGGGAGAAGCATCGGTGAACTGAAGCCCCATGTGGTGGTGGATGCCATTCTGGCCAAACGAAATCTGGGTACAACCATGGAGGACGCACCCATTGTCATCGGCGTGGGCCCCGGTTTCACCGCGGGTGAGGACTGCCACGCGGTGGTGGAAAGTATGCGCGGGCATACCCTCGGACGGGTCATTTACAGCGGCTCCGCGCTGCCCAACACAAATATTCCCGGACTCATCGGTGGCTTTACAGGCGAGCGGATACTCCGCGCTCCCGCTACCGGAATATTTCATGCGATCCTTGATATTGGAGCATTTGTAAAGGCAGGAGACATTACAGGATATGTGGAGGGGAAGCCCATGCGGTGCACCATTGACGGCACGCTGCGGGGGCTGATCGCCGACGGTACTCCGGTCAGAGAGGGCTTGAAATGCGGCGATGTTGACCCCAGAGGGGACGCCTCTTACTGCAGTTTGGTCTCGGACAAAGCCCTTGCCATCGGCGGAGGGGTACTGGAGGCTGTTTTGCACTTCAGCGGTGTGATGGAAGCGAAGGAGTGAGCGGGATGAAGAACATCATGGAGGCCTTGCTCCGTGAGAGGGAGGAAGGCCGGGGAACGGTGCTGGCAACCGTGATCGGACAGAGCGGCTCCGTGCCCCGGGGCTGCGGCGCCCAGATGCTGGTGGGCGCCTCCGGGCGTTTGGCCGGAACGGTAGGCGGCGGCGCGATAGAGGCCCGTGCCATCCGGCGGGGCATGGAACTGCTGGCACAGGGTGTGTCCGCCACGGAGGATTTCTCCCTGTGCGCCGGCCAGGGTGATCTGGGCATGGTGTGCGGCGGTGAGGTGACCGTCCGCTTTGTCTATGTGGGGACAGAGGATGGCTGCTGGCGCGCTGTGGCGGAGGAAACGCTCCGCTGTTTTTGGGAAAAACGCAGGGGTTATCTGGTGCAGGCGCTGCGCGGCGAGGGTGCGGCAATTCTGGATGAAGAAGGGAACCTGCTGGCAGGAAAGGATATTTCCTGCGATGTGTCCGCTGTTTGTTACGGCGGATGCGTGGAGGGCGACCGGTTCGTGATGCCGCTGCCCATCGGTGAACGCGCGGTGGTATTCGGCGGCGGTCATGTGGCCCAGGCGTTGGTGCCGCTTTTGGCCGGCGTGGGTTTTCGCTGCACGGTGTTTGAAAACCGGCCGGAATTTGCGCTTCGCAGCCGCTTTCCTGCCGCGGAGCAGATCGTCCTGGGGGACTACCGGGCCATCGGAGACAGCGTGGAGCTGGAGGAGAGCGATTTTCTGATTGTCATGACCCATGGCCATGTCCATGATTTTGAGATCCAGGAGCAGCTTTTGAGAAAGCGGTATGCCTATGTCGGCGTGATGGGTTCCAGAAAGAAGATCGCTGCGGTGAATGCCAGACTGGTTGAGGCGGGAATACCCCGGGAAGCCTTGGAGCGCGTGCACACCCCCATCGGGCTGAACATCGGTGCGGTCACTCCGGAGGAGATCGCTGTCAGCGTGGCAGCGGAGTGTATTGCGGTGCGGGCGCAGCTGCGGGGAATCAAGAAGGGGACAGGTTGTCCCGGGCATATGTGAAAGGTAGAGGGCAGACCGGGAAAACGGTCTGCCCTAAATATTTTAGACCACATAGGGACACGCACGGCGCGCATAAGGTGAGCACAGGGGGTGATGATCCATGTGGACGACATGGCTGCTGCTCATGCTCAATGGGCTGTTCTTTACGCTGCGTCTGGCGGGGAACACAGGCTCTTTTCCGAAAGCGCTCAGCCGGGAGGAGGAGCAATACTATCTGAAACGGATGGCGGAGGGGGATACCGACGCCAGAGATAAGCTGATCGAACATAATCTGCGACTGGTGGCGCACATCGTGAAGAAATACTATACACCCAACGGGGATCAGGATGACCTGATCTCCATCGGAACCATTGGCCTGATCAAAGGGGTGACGACCTTTCGCCCGGATCGGAATGTGAGGCTGGCCACCTATGCCAGCCGTTGTGTTGAAAATGAG
>JAQXJQ010000190.1 GCA_029009035.1 Oscillospiraceae bacterium
AAAGAAGCGTCCCGCCGTTCTGGCCACCGACGGCACCATCCGCACGGGACTCTACCAGAAGGAGTGTGCCGCTCTGGGCATGGAGGCCGTTGCCCCCGATGAGGAGACCCAGAAGCTGGTCATGTCCATCATCTACGACGAGATCAAGCAGGGGGAACAGGGCAGCCGGGAAAAGTTTGCCCAGATCGACCGCGCCGTCCGCGCCGCCGGCTGCGACAGCGCCGTGCTGGCCTGCACCGAGCTGTCCGTCTTTGCCACCTACCATGCCCTCCCCTCCTTCTATCTGGACGCCATGATGGTGCTGGCGGAGCGCTCTGTGGAGATCTGCGGCTATCCCTTGCGGACGATCTGAGGTGTTTGCCATGCAACTAGAGTATTTTTCCCTGAAATGCTACTGTGAGGATCTGGAGCGCTCCGGGCTTTTGGCGGCTCCCCTTCCGCCCGCCGGGGTTCTGGAGCGGAGGGTGGAGCTGGTGTCCTACAACTCCCGGGAGGTGAGGGAGGGCACCCTCTTCATCTGTAAGGGCGCCCATTTCAAGTGGGAGTATCTGGCGGATGCCGGGGCAAAGGGCGCCTTCGCCTATGTCAGCGAGACGGCGTATCCCCAGGTGGACCTGCCCTGCATTTTGGTGAAGGACATCCGCGCCGTGCTGGCTCCGCTGGCGGTGCGCTATTACAACCACCCCTCGGAGAAGCTGAAGGTCATCGGCATCACCGGCACCAAGGGCAAGTCCTCCACCACCTACTATCTGAAGTACATTCTGGACGAGTATCTGGGCACCCGGGGCAAGCGCTGCGGCGTCATCTCCTCCATCGACACCTATGACGGCGTGGAGGAGTTCGAGTCCCACCTCACCACCCCCGAGCCGCTGGAGCTGCAGCGGCACTTTGCCCACGCATATGAGCAGGGACTGGAGTATGTGGTGATGGAGGTGTCCAGTCAGGCGCTGAAATATCACCGCACCCTCCATACCCGTTTTGCCGCCGCCGCCTTTCTGAATATCGGCAGCGACCACATCTCCCCCGCGGAGCACCCGGATTTTGAGGACTACTTCCACTCCAAGCTGAAGATCTTCGCCCAGACCGGCCTGTGCTGCGTCAATCTGGACTGCGACCACGCCCCCGAGGTGCTGGAGGCGGCCCGGGCCTCCGGCGGGAGGGTCATCACCTTCTCCCGCAGGGACGCTTCGGCCGAGGTGTACGCCGCCGGCATCCGCAAGGAGGGGGCGGACATCTGCTTCCGGGTGGGGGAGGGGGATTACCGCCTCACCATGCCCGGGCTGTTCAATGTGGAAAACGCCCTGTGCGCCATGGCGGTCTGCCGCGGTCTGGGCATCCCGGAACAGTGCGTGGCGCAGGGCCTCATGAAGGCCCGCGTTCCCGGGCGGATGGAGGTGTACTCCAACCGGGACGGCGAGGTCATTGCCATCGTGGACTACGCCCACAACCGCCTGAGCTTTGAGACCCTCTTCGACTCCGTGAAGCGGGAGTATCCCGACCGCCGCATCGTCACCGTCTTCGGCTGTCCCGGCAAAAAGGCCTTCGACCGCCGCCGGGACCTGGGGGAGGTGTCGGGCCGGTACTCCGACCTGGTGGTGCTCACCGAGGAGGACTCCGGGGAGGAGGACACCCTGTCCATCTGCCGGGAAATCGCCGTCCATGTGGAGGCCCGGGGCTGCCCCTTCCGCATCGAGCCCAACCGGGGGGAGGCCATCCGGCAGGCGGTGCTGAGCTGCGATGGCCCCACCGTCATCCTCATCACCGGCAAGGGCGCCGAGACCCGCCAGAAGCGGGGCCTGGAGTACATCGACACGCCCTCCGATGTGGAGTACGCCAGGGCTTTTCTGAACGAGTACGACGCCGTCCGCCCATAAATGCTTTTTTCACAGGAGGAAGATGTTCCGCTGCAATCTGGCAGCGAAAGACAAGTGAATGGGAAACCTGCCTCCCGGAAGCCTGTGAAGGGCTTCCGGGGGGCAGCTTTTTTGACCGGACAAAATTTTATTTACCCCTTGACTTGGTGGGTAAATAGTGGTATAGTCACGATACACACCAAAAAGGTAGGCAAAAGGACCGCCCGGACGGCCCACAGCATAGGGAGGCATTATTATGGCAAACATTTATACATCTGCTGACCAGCTCATCGGCAAGACCCCGCTGTTGGAGCTGACGCATCTGGAAAAGAGCGAGCACTTGGAGGCCAGAATTCTGGCCAAGCTGGAATACTTCAATCCGGCAGGCTCGGTCAAGGACCGCATCGCCAAGGCGATGATCGACGACGCCGAGGCCAGGGGACTGCTGAACAAGGACTCCGTGATCATTGAGCCCACCTCCGGGAACACCGGCATCGGTCTGGCGTCCGTGGCGGCGGCGAGGGGCTATCGCATCATCATTGTGATGCCCGAGACCATGAGCGTGGAGCGCCGTCAGCTGATGAAGGCCTACGGGGCGGAGCTGGTGCTCACCGAGGGGGCCAAGGGCATGAAGGGCGCCATCGCCAAGGCGGAGGAGCTGGCCCGGGAGATCCCCGGCAGCTTTGTCCCCGGCCAGTTTGTGAACGCCGCCAATCCCGCCGCCCACAGGGCCACCACCGGCCCGGAGATCTGGGCGGACACCGACGGCGAGGTGGATATCTTTGTGGCCGGCGTGGGTACCGGCGGCACCATCACCGGCGTGGGCGAGTATCTCAAGAGCAAGGATCCCGATATCAGGGTGGTGGCGGTGGAACCGGCCTCCTCCGCCGTCCTCTCCACCGGCGTGGCAGGCTCCCACAAGATCCAGGGCATCGGCGCGGGCTTCGTGCCCGAGGTGCTGAACACCGCGGTGTATGATGAGATCATCACGGTGGAAAACGAGGACGCCTTCCGCACCGGCAAGCGCATCGGACAGCAGGAAGGGGTGCTGGTGGGCATCTCCTCCGGCGCCGCGGTATGGGCGGCGGTGGAGCTTGCCAAGCGGCCGGAAAACAAGGGCAAGACCATTGTGGTGCTGCTGCCTGATACCGGCGACCGCTACCTCTCCACCCCCATGTTTGCAGAGTAAGGAGCAGCTTTATGATCTATGCGGACAACGCGGCCACAACAAAACTGAGCAAAACGGCCCTTCAGGCTATGCTGCCCTATATGGAGGAGCTTTACGGCAACCCCTCCAGCCTGTACGCCTTCGGGCAGAAGGCCAAGGAGGCGCTGGAGGACGCCAGGGCCCGCATTGCCGCCTGCATCGGCGCGCAGCCGCGGGAGATCACCTTTACCTCCGGCGGCAGTGAGGCGGACAATCAGGCGATCCTGACGGCTGCCCGCCTTGGACAGCGCAAGGGAAACCGGCACATCATCTCCACCGCCTTTGAGCATCACGCCGTGCTGCACACCCTGGAAAAGCTGAAGCAGCAGGGCTTTGAGATCACCCTGCTGGATGTGCACAAAAACGGGATCGTAACGCCGGAGCAGGTGGCGCAGGCCATCCGGGAGGACACCTGTCTTGTGAGCGTCATGTACGCCAACAATGAGATCGGCACCGTCCAGCCCATCGCGGAGATCGGCGCCGTGTGCAGGGAGAAGGGCGTGCTGTTTCACACCGACGCGGTGCAGGCGGCGGGGCACCTGCACATTGATGTGGAGAAGCAGAACATTGACATGCTCTCCCTTTCCGCCCATAAGTTCCACGGCCCCAAGGGGATCGGCGTTTTGTACGCCAAACGGGGCATCCCCCTGGAGTGCGTGATCAGCGGCGGCGGACAGGAGCGGGGCAAGCGTGCGGGAACGGAAAATGTTCCCGCCGTGATGGGCATGGCCGCCGCGCTGGAGGAGGCCTGCCGGGACATCGACAGCAACGCGGAGAAGCTCATCCCCCTGCGGGACAGGCTCATCGCGGGCCTGGGGCAGATCCCCTATTCGGAGCTGAACGGCGACGGAGAAAACCGCCTGCCCGGCAATGTGAGCTTCTGCTTCGAGGGCATCGAGGGGGAGTCTCTCCTGCTGCTGCTGGATGATAAGGGCGTCTGTGCCTCCTCGGGCAGCGCCTGTACCTCCGGCTCTCTGGACCCCAGCCATGTGCTGCTGGCCATCGGGCGGCCCCATGAGGTGGCCCACGGCTCCCTGCGCCTCAGCCTGGGAGAGGATACCACGCAGGCAGATGTGGAGTATCTCATCCGGGCGGTCACTGAGGTGGTGACTTACCTGCGGAGCATGTCCCCCTTCTGGCGGGATCTGGTCAGCGGGAAACGGCCCCATGTATTTTCGGAATAAGAAATCAGAGGTGTAATATGGCTTTATACAGTGAAACGGTGATGGACCACTTCCGAAACCCCAGAAATGTGGGGGTCATTGAGGACGCCGACGGCGTGGGCGAGGTGGGAAACCCGGTGTGCGGCGACATCATGAAGATCTATCTGAAGATCGCGGACGGCGTTATCACCGATGTGAAGTTCGAGACCTTCGGCTGCGGCAGCGCCATCGCCTCCAGCTCCATGGCCACGGAGATGATCAAGGGCAAGCCCCTGTCCGAGGCGCTGGCGCTGACCAACAAGGCGGTGGCGGAGGCCCTGGACGGTCTGCCCGCCCACAAGCTGCACTGCTCCGTGCTGGCGGAGGAGGCCATCAAGAAGGCGGTCAGGGACTACTACGACAAAAACGGCGTGGCCTATGACCCCGGCCTGTTCCCCGACTGTGACCATTGCGAACACTGCGGCGCTTGATATTCCCCCCGTGGGCTTTGCTGCAATCGGCTGAAAAGGAGGAGCGGGGGCCTATGATGGTTTCCACAAGAGGGCGGTATGCCCTGCGTGTTATGATCGACATGGCGGAGCACAGCGACGGAAGCTATACCGCCATGCGGGGGATCGCCCAACGGCAGGGGATCTCCCTGAAGTATATGGAGAAGATCCTCCCTCTGCTGGTCTCGGCAAAGCTGGTGGAGGGGGTCCACGGAAAGGGCGGCGGCTACCGCCTTACCCGGGAGCCGAAAGACTATCCGGTGGGAGAGATCCTGCGTCTCACCGAGGGCAGTCTGGCGCCGGTGGCCTGTCTGGAGTGCGGGGCGGAGGCCTGTGAGCGCACCGCCGAATGCCGCACCCTCCCCCTGTGGCGGAAGCTGGACGACATGGTCAACGGGTATCTGGACAGCGTGACCCTGGCGGATCTGATGAAAAAGTGATATGACGCAAATCTGCCCATCAGGGGCTGCTGCAGAATGTTCGGTTCTGCAGCAGCCCTTTTTGTCTGTCTCCGACGGGTGACTTTCTGTCCGACCAGAAAGTCACCAAAGAGTCGCATAAGGGCTGCCGCCCTTAAGAAACCCGCTTGGCACCCTTCGGTTTCACGGGCCATCACCGGCGCACGAAACCGGATACAACGGCAGCTTCGTATCTGCTGCCGCACAGCTCGATGGCAAGGACACCCAGCGCCCCAAGATACCGCGCCTGAGTTGAGGCGTGTTGTGGGTAGGCCGGGCACCGAAGAGGGTAAGCACGAAGCGCAGCGGAGAAACCGCTTGAGACACTCCGCCCAAGACGCCGGCTTGAGGTCGGATCGTATCGTACTGCGTGGCAGGATACATAAGGGTGCAACCCTTATGCGTGTTTTTGGTTTCTTTTTGCACGGGCAAAAAGAAACTCGCCCGCAGGCGAAACAATTTCTATTTCTCCGTACGGTTTAACACCTTGCTTATCTCAGGGAGGCTTTTTGCCTGTCTCCGACGGGTGACTTTTGTAAAGAAAGCAGGTCGCCTGCAGGAGAAACGACCCCATCATGGTTTCCGGCCGTTCCTGATACATGGGACCCCTTTCTTCCCTGCGGCATAGATTGGAACAGCAGGGGGGATGACCATGAAGCTGTCCAGGTTGGCCGCCGCCGCGGGGCTGGAGTGCCCGCGGGAGGCGGAGATCACCGGCATCACCGACCGGGCGGAGCGGGTGACGCCCGGCGCGCTCTTCGCGGCGCTGAAGGGCGCGCGGGCGGACGGGCGGGACTACATCCCGCTGGCGGTGAAAAACGGAGCAGCCGCCGTGCTGTGCCGGGAGGGGAGCGCTCCGGTGCCGGTGCTGCGGGCGGGGGAGCCCCGCCTTGCGCTGGCCCAAATGGCGGCAGAGTTTTACGGCAGACCGGGGGAGGAGATGACGCTCATCGCCGTCACCGGCACCAAGGGCAAGACCACCGCCGCCCATATGCTGCGGGACATTTTGATGGCGGCGGGGAAACGGGTGGGGATGATCGGCACCCTGGGGGCGTACATAGACCGGGAGGCCATCGCTCCCGCCGTGAACACCACCCCGGCGCCCGTGGAGCTTCATGCCCTGCTGCGCCGGATGGCGGACGGGGGCTGCAGCCATGTGGTGATGGAGGCGTCCTCCCAGGGGGTGAAGCTCTGCCGCACGGCGGGACTGCATTTCGCCGTGGGGGTGTTTCTCAACCTGTCCCCCGACCACATCGGACCGGGGGAGCATCAGGACTTTGAGGAGTACCGGGACTGCAAAGCCGCCCTCTTTGCCCAGTGCGCCATGGGGGTGGGCAATGAGACCGACCCCGCGTGGCCATACATGGCGGAGCATCTGCCGCCGGGAGCGCCTGTGTGCACCTTCGGCAGGGAGGAGATCCGCCCCGGCGAGGGTTTTTGGGTGGAGACGGAGGGGTACCGCATCCCCATGCCCGGGCGGTTCAACGCCCTCAACGCCCTTGCCGCCATTCGGACGGCGCAGGCATTGGGGGTGGGGGCGGATGCCATCGGCGAGGGGCTGAGCCGTGTGTCCGTCCCCGGGCGGTGCATGAGGTGCCCCGTTCCCGCCCCCTACACGGTGCTCATCGACTACGCCCACAACGGGGCGGCCATGGCTGCCCTGCTCTCCGCCCTGCGGGAGCATGACCCCGGGCGGATCATCGCGGTCTTCGGCGCGGGCGGAAACCGACCGCCCATGCGCAGGGAGGATCTGGGCGCGGCGGCGCAGGCGGGTGCGGATTTCGCCGTGCTCACCGAGGATAACCCCCGGTTTGAGCGGACCGAGGACATCTGCGCTCAAATCGCCGCCGCCATGCCGAAGCTGCCCCATGTGATCATCCCGGACAGAGGGGAGGCCATCCGCTATGCCCTGGGCCTGGCACGGCCGGGGGATGTGGTGGCCCTGCTGGGCAAGGGGCATGAGGAGTACATCGAG
>JAQXJQ010000191.1 GCA_029009035.1 Oscillospiraceae bacterium
CCAAATGAATGTCCACATCGTTGGGTGAAAGTATTTTTATTGGATAATCTTTTAGCCTATAGTACATATTATGTAGTTTGTTTTTGTTATTTGTTGCGTAAAACAAAGTGATTTCCGTCATAAGTACTCACCACCAAATTCAAGTTTATCACTCAATTTATTCTATCATGTTTTTCTGTTCCTTTCAATGCTTGGTGAAACTGTCGAAGATTTATTCAGCAACAATTAAGCGAAAAGGGACGCCGTGTTTGTTTGCTTGCTTTTGGAGAAAAATAAGTGTATATTACACTTGCCTTATTCTATTTTCCAAGGAAAGGAAATCATCTATGAGAGACGGTTTTGTGAAAGTGGCTTCCGGCACCCCGGTGATCCGCGTGGCCGATTGCGAATACAATGCCGGCCGGATCATTGCCCTCATGAAGCAGGCGGCGGGGCAGGGGGTCAAGATCCTGGCGCTGCCGGAGCTGTGCATCACCGGCTATACCTGCGGTGACCTCTTCCTGCAGGACACCCTGCTGGACGGCGCGGAGGCCGCTCTGGGCAGGATCCTTGCCGAGACCGCGGGACTTGATATGCTCACCGCGGTGGGCCTGCCTGTGCGCGCCATGGGCAAGCTCTACAACTGTGCCGCCGTGATCTGCAAAGGCGAAATTCTGGCTCTGGTGCCCAAGACTTCCATCCCCAACTACGGCGAGTTCTATGAGGCCCGCTGGTTTGCCTCCGGAAAGGATGTGGACTGTCGGGTGAGACTCTGTGGGCGTGACACCGCCCTGACCTCCCGGGTGATCTTCCGGGAGCAGTCCATGGAGCAGCTGTGCGTGGGCGTGGAGATCTGCGAGGACCTCTGGGGCACCTGTCCGCCCTCCATTGCCCTGGCGGAGGACGGCGCCACCGTCATTCTGAACCTGTCCGCCTCCAACGAACTGGCGGGCAAGGGAGACTACCGCCGGGACCTGGTGAGCGGGCAGTCCGCCCGTCTGGTGTGCGCCTATGTCTACGCCGACGCCGGTGAGGGGGAGTCCACCACCGATCTGGTCTTCTGCGGCCATGACATCATCGCCGAGAACGGCACCATTCTGGCCGAGGAGCATTTCGGCACCGGCCTTGTGATCAGCGAGGTGGATGTGCTTCGCCTCAGCTACGAGCGGCGGAAGATGACCAGCTTCACCGCCACCTGCGGCAGAAACACCTCCATCTCCTTCCGGCTGGAGCGCACCGACACCCTTCTCACCCGGAAGGTGGAGCGCAACCCCTTTATGCCCAAGAACCCCGGCCGCTGTGAGGAGATCATCCGCATTGCCGCGCTGGGTCTCAAAAAGCGGCTGGAGCATGTCCATGCCGGCTGCGCGGTGGTGGGTCTGTCCGGCGGACTGGACTCCACCATGGCCATTCTCATCATGGCCAAGGCCTACGATATGCTGGGCTGGGACCGCAAGGGGATCGTGGCGGTGACCATGCCCTGCTTCGGCACCACCAGGCGCACCCGCTCCAACGCGGAGCTGCTGGCGGAGAGCCTGGGCGCCACGCTGGAGGTGGTGGACATCTCCGCCGCCGTCAGGCAGCACTTTGCCGACATCGGCCAGTCCATGGAGGACCACTCCGTGACCTTTGAAAACGGACAGGCCAGAGAGCGCACCCAGGTGCTCATGGACATCGCCAACCGCAAAAACGGTCTGGTGGTGGGCACCGGCGACATCAGCGAGCTGGCGCTGGGCTGGTGCACCTACAACGGCGACCATATGTCCATGTATGCCGTCAACGGCGGCATCCCCAAGACCCTCATGCGCCATCTGGTGGCCCACATTGCCGATGAGTCGGAGGAGAAGCTGGCCGGGGTGCTCCGTGACATTCTGGATACCCCCGTTTCCCCCGAGCTGCTCCCCCCCAAGGAGGGGGAGATCGCCCAGAAGACCGAGGACCTGGTGGGCCCCTACGAGCTGCACGATTTCTACCTCTATTACGCCGTGCGCTGGGGGTTTGCGCCCCGGAAGGTCTACCGGCTGGCGCTGCGGGCCTTTGAGGGCGTCTATGACCGGGAGACCCTGCTCAAGTGGCTGAAGAATTTCTACCGCCGTTTCTTTACCCAGCAGTTCAAGCGCTCCTGCATGCCCGACGGACCCAAGGTGGGCACGGTGTCCCTCTCTCCCAGGGGGGATTGGCGAATGCCCAGTGACGCGGTGTCCGCGCTTTGGGTGAAGGAATTGGAGGACCTGAAGTGAAATGAATATCTGCGCACAACTGTTTTTGACCTTTGCCAAGATCGGCGTGTGCACCTTTGGCGGAGGCTACGCCATGCTGCCCATCATGCAGCGTGAGCTGGTGGAGAACAAGGGCTGGGCCACGGAGGATCAGCTGGCGGACTACTATGCCGTGGGTCAGTGCACCCCCGGCATCATCGCCGTCAACACCGCCACCTTTGTGGGCACCTCCCAAAAGGGGATCCCGGGCGGCGTGGCAGCCACCCTGGGCCTGGTGTTTCCCTCCGTGGTCATCATTCTGGTGATCGCCGCGTTTCTGAGCAATTTCATGCACCTTGCATGGATCGGCCACGCCTTTAACGGCGTACGGGCCGGTGTGGTGGCCCTTATCCTCACCAGCGTGCTCAAGCTGCTGAAAAACTCCGTCGTCGACAAGCCCACCCGGGTGATCTACGCAGTGGTCCTGCTGCTGGCAGCCGGCGGAGCCCTCCTGCCCGCTCCCGCGGGAGTTCTGGGCGCGGTTCTGGGCATTGTCTGCTCCCCCGTCGTCCTGGTCATTGCCGCGGGCGTGGCGGGACTGTGCGTGCGCTGGGCCCAGGGAGGGAAGAAGAAATGATCCTGATTCGCCTGTTTTTTGAGTTCTGCAAGGTGGGCCTGTTTTCCGTGGGCGGAGGTCTGGCCACCATCCCCTTCCTCGCCGATCTGGGTGAGCGCACCGGCTGGTTTACCTCCGGTCAGCTGGCGGACATGATCGCCATTTCCGAGTCCACCCCCGGCCCCATGGGAGTGAACATGGCTACTTATGTGGGCTTCAGCTCTGCCGGTGTGGCCGGCGGCGTGGTGGCCACCCTGGGCCTGGTTTTTCCATCCATTGTCGTTATTCTTATTATCTCCGGGTTCCTCCAGAAGTTCCGCCACTCCAAGGCGGTGGACGGCGTGTTCTACGGTCTGAGGGCGGCGTCGGTGGCCCTGATCACCGCTGCCATGCTGCAGGTGGCCAGGATCGCCCTCATGTTCCACACCGTGGAGCTGCCCGACGGCGGCACCGTGACCCAGACCTTCTACTGGCCCGCCATCCTTCTGGCGGCGGTCATCTTTGTGCTCATCAGGTTTACCCCCCTGAAGAAGCTGCACCCCATCTGCTTCATCGCCCTGGCCGCCGTGGTGGGCGTTATCTTCCGGCTGTGATGGCTGGGGTTTTGCGGACCCGGCGGCTCACCGTCCGCCGGGTGGAAGAGGAGGACTGGCGGGCCATCCAAGCCATTTGGGAGCGGCAGAAGCAGTCCCTCTACGCCCGATATGACCGCCCCAACGACACCGGGGATGAGGCGGTGCGTGCCAGAATTGCCAAGTGGAGCAGCTTTGCCGGCAGCCGGGAGCATCTGTTTTTCGCCGTCTGCCTGGAGGGTGCGGTCATCGGCTATGTGGCCTTTCATGTCCGGGAAGATGGGTTCGAGACCGGCTACTGCTTCCACGACGCCTATCATGGGAAGGGATATGCCGGGGAGAGCATCTCCGTGCTGATGGATGAGCTGCGCCGTTGGGGCGTGGGAAAGCTCACCGCGGGGACGGCGCTGGACAACACCCCGTCGGTGAGACTGCTGACCTCCCTGGGGTTCCGCCTTGCCGCCACGGAGCAGGTGTCCTTCTATCAGGACGCCGACGGCCGGGATATTTATTTCACCGGCGGTATCTTCGAGCGGGAGCTGTAGAAAAAGGGGCTGCGGCAGACTGTTTGGTTCTGCAGCAGCCCTTTCTGTTTGCCTCCGACGGGTGACTTTCTGACCGGACAAAAGAAACTCGCCCGCAGGCGAAACATCCTCACCAACGCAAGAGCCCGCTGCAGAGTGAACATTCTGCAGCGGGCTCTTTCCATATTGGTTACATCTTCTCGGGAGCGGAAACGCCCAGCAGGTTGAGGCCGTTGGCCAGGACCAGGCGGACGGTGTCGGCCAGCTTCAGGCGGGCGGCCTGCAGCTGCTTGTCGTCCACCATGCAGCGGCAGGCGTTGTAGAAGCGGTGGAAGTCGGCGGCCAGAGCGGTGAGGTAGCGGTTGATGCGGCTGGGATCGTAGTCACGGGCAGCCAGACGGACCTCCTCGGGATACTCGGCCAGATTTTTCAGCAGGGCCAGCTCCTCGGGGGCGGACAGCAGAGCGGCGTCCACTTCGGCAGCGGCCTTCACCTCGGCGCCCTCCTCCTTCATGCGGCCCAGCAGGGAGCAGATGCGGGCGTGGGCGTACTGCACATAGTACACGGGGTTCTCGGAGTCCTGACGCACAGCCAGACCCAGATCGAAGTCCAGGGGGCTGGTGGAGGTGCGGTTGTTGAAGTAGTAGCGGGCGGCGTCCACGCTGATCTCGTCCAGCAGGTCGTGGAGGGCGATGGCCTTGCCGGTGCGCTTGGACATACGCACGGGCTTGCCGTCCTGCAGCAGGTTCACCAGCTGCATCAGCACGATGACCAGACGGTGAGAGCCGTCCAGACCCAGTCCGTCCAGAGCGGCCTGCAGACGGGCCACATGGCCGTGGTGGTCGGCGCCCCAGACGTTGATGACCTTGTCGAAGCCCCGCTTTTCGAACTTGTTGCGGTGATAGGCGATGTCGGCGGCAAAGTAGGTGTAGAAGCCGTTGGCCCGGCGGAGCACATCATCCTTCAAATCCAGCTTGTCCACCTGCTCCTGAGTCTTGCCCTCCCGGAGGTACTTGGCCTTCAGCAGACCGGTGGTGTCCAGCCACAGAGCGCCGTCCTTCTCGTAGGTCCAGCCGCCGGCGGTGAGCTTCTCCACGGTCTCGGCCACATAGCCGGAAGAATGCAGCTCGGACTCCATAAACCACTGGTCGTATTCAATGCCGTACTTGCGCAGGTCGGCCTGCATCTTGGGAATGTTGCGCTCCAGGCCGAAGCGGCTGATGGGCTCCTCCCAGACGCTCTCGTCGGTGTCCTTATACTTGTCGCCGTTGACCTCATAGAAGGCCTTGGCCATCTCGCGGATGTCCTCCCCCTGATAGCCCTCGGCGGGGAACTCATAGTTCTCCTCGCCCACCAGCAGCTGCATATAGCGGGCGTAGATGGAGGTGGCGAACTTGTGGATCTGGTTGCCGGCGTCGTTCACATAGAACTCCTTCCAGGTGTCGTAGCCCACGCGGTGGAGCACATTGGCCAGGGTGTCGCCCAGAACGCCGCCCCGGGCGTTGCCCATGTGCATGGGGCCGGTGGGGTTGGCGGAGACGAACTCCACCATGACCTTGCTGCCCTTGCCCTCGTCGGAGCTGCCGTAGGTCTCGGGCTCGGCCTCCACCGCGGCGATGACCTCGCCGTACCACTTGGGGGCGTAGAAGAAGTTCAAAAATCCGGGACCGGCGATCTCCACATGGCGGAACAGGGAGCCCTCCAGGTCCAGATGGTCCAGAATGATCTGGGCAACGGCCCGGGGGTTCTGGCGCAGCGCCTTGGCGCCGGCCATGGCGAAGGAGGAGGCGAAGTCGCCGTTCTTGCTGTCCTTGGGCACCTCCACGCTGCCGCGGATCTCCTGTCCGCCGGGGAGCAGTCCCTCGGCCGCGGCCTTCTCGTAAGCGGCCTGGGTCAGCTGGGTCACCTGATCGCGGGCGATCTGAATCATGTTAGCCATAGTTTCTATACCTCATCTATCAAGAATTTATTGTTTGATACCGCTGTCCCTGCGCACGTTCATGGAGAAGAAGTTGCGTCCGGCCATGAGATTGTCGATCTCGATGGCGTAGTCGATCTCCAGATCGCCGCCGCACTCCCCCATGGCGTTTTTGATGCGGCTGGTGTTGATCCCTACGGACAGGGAGCCGTAGGGCGTTTCGTACATGGAAAGGTGACGCCGCCCCACTTCAAAGATCATCTGGGAGTTGGTGGCACCCTCCCGCAGCAGGGTGATCCGGGAGCCCTCGATGCGCACCACGGTGGTGGTGCCCTCCATGCCGGTGAGCTCGCTCTCCTGATAGGAGACGGTGATGCCCCCCTGCTCGTCCCGGGACAGCTGCCCCGCGGTGACAAGCTCCATCTCGTCGGGTCCGTTTTCGTTTATCTGTTTTCCTTTGATGGAAATGATCACATTGTCTTCCATGCTGTTACCTCAATAAACCGTAATATCGATCTGTTCCACCCGGTCTGCCACATCCTCGCCCAGAAAGACGGAGGCAAGGCGGCAAAATCCCTCGGGACTGTCGCTGACAAAGTAGCGGCGTGCGCCGCGGCCCTGTTTGTCGGTGCGCAGGCCTCTGGCGGTGAGCTGATCGGTCACCCAGCGGGCGCACTGTCCGCCCACATCCACCAGGGACACATCCTCGCCCATGTATCGGGCGATGACCTCCCGCAGCAGGGGATAGTGGGTGCAGCCCAGCATCAGGGTGTCGATTCCCTGCTCCTTCATGGGCTGCAGGTACTCCGCCGCCACCGTTTCCACCACGATGTCGCCCACCTTGTACCGCCCGTTTTCCACCAGGGGCACGAACAGGGGACAGGCCTGGGTCAGTACCTCCACCTTGGGGTCCAGGGCGGAGAGGGCGCGCTCATAGGCGCCGGAGCGGATGCTGGCCTGGGTGCCGATGAGTCCGACTTTTTTGTTTTGGGTGCACTGGGCGGCGGCACGGGCCGCAGGCTCCACCACGCCGAAGATGGGGATGGCCCACTCCCGCCGCAGGGTCTCCAGCGCCGTGGAGGACACGGTGCCGCAGGCGATCACGATGGCCTTGGGCTGAAAGGTGTTGAGAAAAGCCACATCCTGCTGGGCGTAGCGGATGATGGTGTCGGTGGAGCGTCCGCCGTAGGGCACGCGGCCGGTGTCGCCGAAATAGACCAGATCCTCTTCCGGCATCATCCGGGCAAGCTCCCGCAGCGCGGTCAGCCCGCCAAGACCGGAATCAAAGACCCCGATGGGTCGTCTGTCCACGATGGTTCCTCCCCCTTTCCCACAGGTGTGCTCAGTACAGAGTCTGACAAGGTATTATATACTGCGTACTGAACAAAGCCGTAAGCCTTGAAAGCGAAGGCTTTCAAGGCTAATTGGCTTTGTTCAAGGGCAAGGGTTTTGAGCAAAACAGCCCAAAACCCTTGCACCTCTCGCTGAAACGCCCCGGCGTTCCAGCGAGAATACGCCTTGTTACAATGTCTGAATTCTGCAAAATCAGCTAAAATGAGCTGTTTTTGCGAAATTGTGCGGCTCTTTGCCGCGCGAATAAACCGCTTTGCGGTTTATTCAGCAGACATTATAATAAGTTAGTCTGGCGCCCGGGCTCGGAGCGCATTCATACAACAGGAGGGATCTATCATGCCAGAAACTGCCGTCACCGGCACTGCGGCGCCCACCATGGTGAAGCCCCGTGGGAAGAAGAAACGGAAAATTGTAAAGCGGATCATTTCGCTGATCGTGGTGCTGGCCATTCTGGCCGGCGGAGGGTTTGCCCTGTACCGCTTCCTCAATACCGGAAATAACAATATCGGAACCATTTTTTCGCAGCCTGCCTACATAGGAAGCATTCAGAGCAAGGTGTCGGGCAGCGGAAACGCAAGAGCCAGTCAGTCCGCCGCCATCACGCTGACACAAAGCGGCACGGTGGAGGAAGTGTTTGTCA
>JAQXJQ010000192.1 GCA_029009035.1 Oscillospiraceae bacterium
AGCTCTTCTGCCTCATTTCGGAGGCGGTGCTGGTGGTCATGTCCGCCGTCGCCGTGGCTCTCACGCCGCTTGTGACCCGGCTGTCCGGCATGGCGCCGGAAAACGCCGCCTTCACGCTCCGGCTGATGATCTTCATCGCCGCTTACAAGAGCGTCCTCTGGGTGACTGCGTTCACCCTGCCCAATGCCATGCGGGCTGCCGGCGATGTGCGCTTTTCCGCCACCGTCTCCGCCCTGTCCATGTGGATCTTCCGCGTGGGCGGCAGCGTGGTGCTGTGCCGGGTGTTCCACATGGGCCTGTACGGCGTGTGGACCTCGTGGGGACTGGACTGGCTGTGCCGCACCGTCATCTATCTGGTCCGCTATTTCCGCGGCTCCTGGGAGAATAAGACCGTGATCACCGGATAACAACGCAGCCTCCTTGCCTCTCCCTATGGGAGAGGCAAGGAGGCTGCGTTCTTTCTTAAAATTTTTTCCTGCCCGCGGCGGAGGGGACGCCCAGTTCCTCCCGGTATTTTGCCACCGTTCGGCGGGAAATGCGGATCCCCTGCTCCGACAGCAGCTCGCTCAGCTTCTGGTCTGAGGCGGGCTTGGCGGGATCCTCGGCGGCGATGAGGGTGCGGATGGCATCCTTTGCCTGGGCCGCGGTGAGATCCTCCCGGGTGCTGCTGAGGGCGCGGGAGAAGAAGTGGCTCAGGGGGAACAGGCCCCGGGCGCACTGCAGGTACTTGTCCTTGACCGCGCGGCTCACGGTGGACTCATGCACCCCCACGTCCGAGGCCACGTCCGCCAGGGTCATGGGCCGCAGGACTCCGCCGGGGGAGCGGAAGAAGGGCTCCTGCCGCGCCACGATGCTCTCGGCACAGGCCAGGACCGTGCTTTTGCGCTGCTCGATGCTGCGGATGACCCAATCTGCCTGCTGCACCTTCTGGGCAAGGTAGTTTCTCACCTGCTCCTCGTCGCTGGAGCGCATCAGCTCGCGGTAATAGGAACTGACCTTCAGCTCCGGGACGCGCTGATCGGCGAAGCAGACGGTCAGCTCCCCCATCTCCTCGCTCACCAGCAGGTCGGGGGCGATGTACTGGGGGTGCTCATCCCCCACAAAGGCCGCGCCCGGTCGGGGCTGGAGGCTGCGGATCAGCTCGCAGGCCTGCTGGATCTCGGCCCGTCCGGCTCCCGTCAGGGTGGCGATGCGGTGGAAGTGGTTTTTGGCCATGTCCTCCAGATAGTTGTTTACGATGGTGAGGGGCAGGCCGGTCTCCCCCAGGCGCTCCAGCTGCAGGGCCAGACAGTGGCCCAGGTTCCTTGCGCCCACGCCCGCCGGCTCCAGAGCGCGGACAAGCTCCTCGGCCCGGGCCATCACATCCGGCGCAAGGCCGCAGCGCCGGGCCAGCTCCTCGGTGCTCTCTTCCAGATAGCCGTTGCCGTCCAGGCCGGTGAGCACCCCCTCCACACCCTGCTGCAGGGCGGGGGACAGGCGGTTCCAGTCCACCTGGATGCTGAGGTGTTCATAGAGGGTCTCCCCGGTGCTGTCCGCCACCACATCGATCCAGTCGGCGGTGTTTTCTTCCCGGCGGTAGCTCCGGTTCTGCCTGTCGTTGGCGGCAAGCCACTCCAGCTTGCTGAACAGCTCCCGGGCTTCCACAGGGGCCTCCGTGGGCTCGCTGCGCTCCAGCGCCGGGTTTTCCAGCAGCAGGTTCTCGGCGTACTCCTCCAGCTCCTGGGTGCCCATCTGGAGGATCTCCATGGACTGCACCATCTGCGCGGACAGCTTCTGTACCTGCTTTTGCTCCAGTGTCAGCTCCACTTCGACCCCTCCCCCGTTTTTTCGTGTTTTTAAATTATAACATAACGCCGGAGGAAATTCAACTTGTGTACTCCTCCAAATGTGCTTGACAAGGGGGATGGCGGGGCTTATAATTGGTATTACCAATTAAGACGGAAGAAAAATCCTTGAAATTTTGAAAACGGAGGTAAATCAGATGAAAAACGCAAGAGATGCTGTGGTCGTGGCCATGGGCCGCTCTCCCATGTGCCGCGCCAATAAGGGCTCCTTTGCCGGGATGCACCCTGTGGAATATGCCGGTCTGACCCTGGCCGGTGTGCTGGAGCGTCTGCCGGGCCTGGATGTCAACCTCATTGACGATGTGGTGGTGGGATGCGCCCAGCCCGAGCGCAACTGCTATTATAATGTGGGCCGCCTGATCGCCCAGCGGGCCGGACTGCCCGATGAGGTCACCGCCCACACTGTGAACCGCTTCTGCTCCTCCGGCCTGCAGGCCATCGCCCACGCCGCCAACGCCATCATGGCCAACCAGATGGATGTGGTGGTGGCCGGCGGTGTGGAGCAGATGACCGGCATGGACATGAACCCCAACCCCGCTTTCATGGACGAAAAGCTGGTGGAGATGAAGCCCGATACTTACCTGCCCATGGGCCTGACCGCGGAGAATGTGGCCGCACAGTACGGCATCACCCGCGAGGAGATGGACCGGATGGCGGTGGAGAGCCACGCCAAGGCCGCCGCCGCCCAGGAGGCGGGCAAGTTTGCCGATGAGATCATTCCCATTCCCGTGGAGACTCCCGACGGCGTGGTGATGGCCGCCGTGGACGAGGGCGTGCGCAAGGGCACCTCTCTGGAGGGCCTTGCCAAGCTGAAGCCCTGCTTCAAGCCCGACGGCGTGGTCACCGCCGCCACCTCCTCCCAGATGACCGACGGCGCCGCCTTCGTGGTGCTCATGGCCCGTGAGACCGCCGAGAAGCTGGGCTATGCCCCCATTGCCCGTTTCGTGAGCTTTGCCGTGGGCGGCGTGCCCGCCGGCGTCATGGGTCTGGGCCCCATCAAGGCTGTGCCCAAGGTTCTCGCCCGCACCGGCCTCACCGTGGACGACATGGACATCATCGAGCTGAACGAGGCCTTTGCCGCCCAGGCTCTTGCCTGCATCCGTGACCTGAAGCTCCCCGTGGAGAAGGTCAATCCCAACGGCGGCGCTATGGCGCTGGGCCATCCCATGGGCGCCACCGGCGCGTTCCTTACCTGCAAGGCGCTCAATGAGCTCAAGCGCACCGGCGGCAAGTACGCCATGGTCACCATGTGCATCGGCGGCGGCATGGGCGCCGCGGGCATCTTCGAGATGGAGTAATAGAGAGAACAAGCTGGGGCTGCTGCAGAATGCTCTTTCTGCAGCAGCCCTTTTTGTTTGTCTCCGACGGGTGGCTTTTGTAATGTGACAAAAGCCACCAAAAACACACTTAAGGGCTGCCGCCCTTAAGAAACCCGCTTGGCCCACTTCGGTTTCATCAACCATTACCGGCGCACTGAGAGGGATACTCTGTCTGCTTCGTATTTGCTGCCGCACAGCTCAGTGGCA
>JAQXJQ010000193.1 GCA_029009035.1 Oscillospiraceae bacterium
CGCCCCCGCAGCGTTAAGAAAATATGCCGGTGGCATATTTTTAGCGTAGGCCGCAGCGGCTATGCCGCGAGGAAAGGGCAGTGCGGTAAAACAACCCCTCCGTCTGCCCTTCGGGCAGACACCTCCCCTTACACAGGGGAGGCTTTGTGCCCGCTTCGTGGCCCAACACGCCTCAACCAGGCGCGGTACCCTGGGGCGCTGGGCAGCCTTGTCACCGAGCTGCGCATCAGCAAATACGAAGTTGCCGTTGTATCCTGTTTCGGGCGCCGGTGATAGACGATGAAGCCGAAGTGTGCCAAGCGGGATACATAAGGGTGCAACCCTTATGCGACTCTTTGGTGACTTTCTGGTCGGGCAGAAAGTCACCCGTCGGAGACAAGCAGAAAGGACTGTTGCAGAACAGGGCATTCTGCAACAGTCCTTTTCGGCTCAGCTGTGTTTCGGCTGAAGACTCGGGATCTTGGGCAGCACCTTCAACAGGATGGTGCCCAGCACATAGCAGGCAATGGCCTCACCGATGACAAAGGTGACGGAGTTGAAGGCCCACGCGCCCCAGAACGCGCTGTTGACGGCGCCGATCTCCGCCCAGGACCACATGGGGGGCAGGATCAGCCAGTTCACCACGATGGGGGGAATGGCCGCCAGATACCACTTGGGCATCTTTGCGGTAAGCCAGGCGGCGATGGCGGTGGCCAGGGTGCCGAACACGATGTCTGCCACGCCGTAGGGGGAGAGCAGGTTGGTAATGAGGCAGCCGATGGCCAAACCGGGCGCGGTGGCGGGGAAGAGGAAGGGCAGCACGGTGAGGGCTTCGGCAAACCGGATCTGGACCGGGCCAAAGGTCAGGCCGAAAACGTCTCCGAAGTACCCCAGCACGGCGTAGAGCGCCGCCACAACGGCGGCAAGGGTCAGGTCGCGGGCAGAAAATTTGCGCATAAAAAAACCTCCATTTTCTTATTTAGAGTGCCGGCGTATGGCACAGCAGCGGAAGTTCCTACCGGAGGGCGATGCGCCTGTGCCCTCCGCGGCTTTCTTTCCGCTGGTTGGACCGGGTTGGAGACCGGTCATGCTCAGTATAACATGGTCAGGCGCCCTTTGCAAGGGACCCAAAGGATACTGACCTGACAAAAAAGCCGGCCAAAAGAGGTGCGCTCACGGCAGAGTGCCGGAATATATAAAAATATTGGGACTGCCGCAGAACGGAATGTTCTGCGGCAGTCCCTGCGCTTTTATTCCCGTGCCTCCAGCTTCAGCACGATGACGGTGCAGTCGTCCTCGCGGCCGATCCCCTCGCCCTGCTTCAGGATCCGGTCTGCCAGCAGACGGGGAGACGATCCGTCAAACCCGGCGATCAGGGCGCGGAGCGTCTCCCCGCCGATCCCGTCGGACACGCCGTCGCTGGCCATCACCACCCAGTCACCCGCCTCCAGCTTGACCGGAAACCGGTCCGGCTCCCCGCCGCCCACCGCCAATCCGGCGGGCAGAGAGCCGCCCTCCAGCGCGCTCACCTCGCCGGCGTGGCAGAGGTATGTGGGAGCCGCCCCCAGCTTGTACACGGTTCCCCTGCCGCTGAAGAGATCCAGCCGCAGCAGATCCACGGTGGCAAACCCGCCCCGCTCCTCCCCCCGGAGCGCCAGCGCCTCTCCCACGGTGGCCAGGGTCTCATCGGGAGTAAGTCCCGCCTTCAGGAATTTTTCCAACAGGGCAAGGGCGCAGGTGCTGTCCTCCCTGGCCTTTTTCCCGCTGCCCATGCCGTCGCACAGCAGCACATGGAGCACGCCTCCCTCGTCCTTGAACCACGCGCCTGCGTCGCCGTTGACCGTCTGCCCCTTTCGGTCTGCCGCCGCCACCGCCGCCACCGCCATCAGCGGTTCCTTCTGCACCAGGCGGACACAGTCTTCCGCCCCGCTCTCCCGGCGGAGGGGGCACCCCATCAGCTGTCCCAGACGGTCCAGCTCCTCGCCTTCCGCCAGTTTTTCTCCCTCGGCGCCGCGGATCTCCAATCGAAGATGGCCGTACTTGTCCGACCAGACGGCGCAGGTCCCCTCCAGACCAAGGGCGGCAAGGCGCTGCTTCACCAGCTTTTGGCGGGGCAGATCCGGGGTGGGGTCCCGCCCCAGCTCCGCCGCCGTCCGCTCCAGGACCCGGGCCATCTGCCCATACTGGGCGCACACCGCCGCACGGCTTTCGTGGATGCGGCTGTCATAGCTGCGGCGGTAGAGCAGCGCGGTCAGCTCCCGGTTGGCTCCCCGCAGAAAGGCCTCGAACTGGGCGCACTTTTGGGCGAAATAGGGGGGGAAATCCTCCCTGCGTCCCTCTCCCCGGTCCATCATGGGCCCCAGCGCGTCGGAAAGCGCCGTTCTGGTGGTCTGATATTCCCGCTGCCAGCAGCGCTCCCGCTCCCGGCACTTCACGCAGATCCGCTCCGCCACCCGGTCAAAGACCCGGAGGGCGTCGCTGTCCTTGGCCTCCGGGGGAGGAAAGGCCTGGGCCAGATCTCCCTCCACCGCCCGAAAGGCGGCAGCCGCGCGGTCCAGCTGACGCACCGCCGCTCTGCGGGCGTTCTGCTCTCCCGCCTTCACCGTCTCCTGCTTCACCAGCGCGGTGAGTCGGCGCAGCAGCCGCTCCGGGAGAATGAGGAAGATGACCAGACCCGCCACGATCTCATACACATGGCTCTCGCTGCCCGCAATGCCCGCCCACAGCACCGCCGCGCCCCCGGACGCGGCATAGGCCAGGCAGCAGAGCAGGCGGTTCTGACCGGCAAAGAGGCCCGTGACCAGTCCCGGCAGGGCATAGGCCATGGTGTAGCAGGGTGCGCTCCCCGCGGAGAGGTCCATGGCCACGCCCGCCGCCACGCCCACGACGGCCCCGGTACCCACGCCGCCTTTCCAGCCCGCGCACAGCACCGCCAGCACGCACAGCACCCGGCCCAGGGAGTACCGTTCGGCCACCATCACCCGGGCCAGAGCCAGCATCACCGCCGCCCCCAGCACCAGCACCCCCGCGATCTGGCGCACGCTGAGCCCCCCGCTTCCCCGGGGCTCGTCCATCACGCTGAGGGCCAGGCGGAAGAAATAGGTCGTCCCCGCCGTCAGCACCACCTCGGTGATAAACTCAACGGCACCGCGGGCACTGACCCCCTCGGCCGCCTGATAGACGCCCCCCACCAGAGCGTTCAGCCCCGCACACACGGCGGGCATGAACCATCTGCGGCGGTAGATCTCAAACTCCCCCAGCGCCAGGGAGACGGCGTACACCATCATGCACACCGCGATGTACCGCAGTCCGCCCACCACACCGCGGAAGGACAGGTAGCCCAGCGCCGCGCCCAGAAGCGCTCCCATGCCCTCCAGACCGGGGGGACACACCCCCACAAAGGAAAGGGCAAACAGAGCATGTCCGCCCAGGATCTCCGCCCCGGCCAGCGCCGCCGCCAACAAAAAACGAACCACCGCTTCCGACAGGCGCATGGCCGCCGCCACCGGAAGCCTCCGTCCCGCACCGCCGGCCCGGGAGCGTTCCCTTGCAATCATAAAAATCCCCCTCGCTTCCCCTTTTTGGGCATTATACTGTAAGGGTTTTGTGAATGAAGTCGGAAGCTGTCTTGCCCTGCAAAAGAAACCGTGGTATACTACAAAGTAATGTAAAATTTCAACCTCGGGAGAGCTGTGCTTGAACATCGGAACTGTTAAACTGAACACCAGGCTGGCGCTGGCCCCCATGGCCGGGGTCACCGACCTCGCCTTCCGCACCGTCTGCCGGGAGCTGTCCGGCTGTTACACTGTGTCGGAGATGGTGAGCGCCAAGGCCATGTGCTACGGGGACAAAAAGACCCCCACCCTGCTGAAGCTGGGCGAGGGGGAACATCCCGCCGCCGTCCAGATCTTCGGCAACGACGAGCCTTTTATGGAAAAGGGCGCGGCGCTGGCGCTGGAGCGCTCGGGCGCGGATGTGATCGACATCAATATGGGCTGTCCCGTGCCCAAGGTGGCCCAGAACGGCGACGGCTCCGCCCTCATGCGGGACCCGGAAAAGGCCCAGCGGGTGGCCCGGGCCGTGGTGCGGGGAGCCGCCGGCGTCCCGGTGACCGTGAAGTGCCGTCTGGGCTGGGATAAAGGCTCCATCAACTGCGTAGAATTCGCCAAACGCATGGAGGACGCCGGCGTGTCCGCCATTGCCGTCCATGGCCGGACCCGCACTCAGATGTACTCCGGCACCGCCAACTGGGACTATATCCGGGAGGTCAAACAGGCGGTCTCCATCCCGGTCATCGCCAACGGCGATGTATTCGAGGCCAGGGACGCGGTGCGCATCCTCCATTACACCGGCGCGGACATGGTCATGGTGGGCCGGGGCGTGTTTGGCAACCCGTGGCTGCTGCAGCAGTGCGCCGCCGCGCTGGAGGGCCGGGAAATTCCGCCTCTGCCCCCGCTGAGCCAGCGGTGCGATGTGGCGGTGCGCCAGTTCGAGCTGGCCCGGGAGAATAAGGGCGAAAAGATCGCCTGTCTGGAGATGCGCAAGCATTACGCCTGGTATCTCAAGGGCGTGCCCTATGCCTCCTACTGGAAGGAGCAGATCTGCAAAATGGAGACCGCGGAAGACTTTTACGCGGTGACAAAGGGGATCAAGCGGGATCTGGTGTGATCCCACCCCCACTCACCTTGGAAAGGAGGTGTCCTCATGGACGAACAACAGCTCATCCGGCAGGCCCAAAGCGGCGAAGTCTCCGCCTTTGAGCAGCTGCTGGACCGCTATCAGAAGCCGGTATACCACCAGGCGCTGCGTCTTGTGTCCCACCCCGAGGACGCCGCCGATGTGACCCAGGAGGTCTTTCTCAAGGTATGGAAGTACCTCCCCACCTTCCGCGGAGAGAGCAGCTTTTCCACCTGGCTCTACCGCATGACCGACAATGCCGCGCTGGACCTCCTCCGGCGGGAGAAAAAGCGCCGGGGAGACAGCTCCCTTGACGACGATGAGGGCATGGCAGTCATCCCCGTGGACCCCGCCGCCACTCCCCAGGAGGCGCTGGAGCGCTCCGAGCGGCAGCGGGCGGTGAGTGACGCGCTGGGCAGACTGTCTGAGGAACACCGCCGCGTGCTGGTGCTCCGGGAGATCAACGGCCTGTCCTATGAGGAGATCGGGCAGGTGCTGGAGCTTGCACCGGGCACCGTCAAATCCCGCATTGCCCGCGCGAGAACGGCGCTGGCAAATATTTTGCGGCAATCGGGGAACTTTTTCGACTGAGGTGCGTCTACCCCTATGGAACAGACAGGAAACGGAAGTGACGACCATGGATTGTGAACAATATACAGAGTGGATCAGCGCCGCGTTGGATGGCGAATGCACCGCCGAGGAGCGCCGGCTGCTGGAGGAGCATCTGGCCGTCTGCCCCCGGTGCGCACAGCTGTTTGACACTCTTTCCCGGCAGACAAATTGCCTGCGTTCTCTGGATTGCCGGGTGCCCGATGACCTGAAACAAAATATTATGGAAAACCTCCCCGCCCGCGAGAGCGCAAAGCGGGGCAAAGTCCTCTCCTGGAAGCGCTGGGTCCCCGCGGTGGCTGCCGCCTGCCTGGTGCTGGTGGCTGTGATGGTGCCCGGAGCCCGCAGCGGCAGCGAGCCCGCTGCCGTCAACTCCCTGACCGCGCCCTCCTCTCAGCCCTTTGCAGGCCCCCGCATGGAGACGGCCGCAGATGCCGCCGAGGGAACCGGTTCCGCCGCCCCGCAGGCGACCCTCACCGAGGCTCCCTGTGAACCGGAGGTCGCCGCCTGCGATCTGTCCAACCCCCTCTCCATCCGGGTGAGCTACGGTATGACCCCCGCCGCTCCCACCGCCCGGGCCATCGTCAGCACGGAAGAGCTGCAGGAGTTTCTCTCCCTCTTCTCCGGAGACGACCTTGCCTTCCTGCTCCAGCGCTATGATGAGGCTTTCTTCGCCGCCAACCAGCTGATGGCTGCCGTGGTGGAGGAGTCCAGCGGCTCCGTGCAGGTGGTACCGGAGTCCCTCACCGGGGATACGCTGACGCTGCGCCGCCTCGTCCCCGAGGTGGGTACCTGCGACATGGCCGCATGGCTCATTCTCGCCCAGACCGACTGCATCTTCCCCGCCGGTCAGGAGCTGGCGCTTACCACGATCACTCAAAATGTCTGAACCCCCTGCCGTTTACGGCGGTGTTCGTAAGACAGTTGATCCTCCCTATGATGATTGGTCATAGGGAGGATTTTTCCATTTCGCGATAGCGCGGCAGCGCCCCTGGCTCTCCCTCTGGGAGAGCTGTCGCCGCCGAAAGGCGGTGACTGAGAGGGCATCGGTCCAGCTACCCTCTCCGTCAAAAATCGAAGATTTTTGACACCCCTCCCATAGGGAGAGGCAAGGCGGCTGCGCCGCCAAATTCCATTTTATCGGCTGTTTCATCATATCATACGGCTTCCATATATACAAGAACAGTCCCGGCAGACATTCCTGCCGGGACTGAAACTGTTTTATGAACGCCGCCCTTTGGCAGAGGGTTCATTTTATCTTCAGTCGCGGGGCATATCGGGGCTGATGTACTCCTTTGCCTTCTCCTCACCGCGGAGGACCCGCAGGCCGCCCAGGGCCAGAGAGCGCATCTCATCCTCGCCGGCGTAGACCACCACGGGGGCGATAAAGGACACCCGCTTCTCGATCTCGGCAGTGACGTACTTGGAGTAGGCGATGCCGCCGGTGAGCACGATGGCGTCCACCTTGCCGCACACGCCGGGGGCGATCTTGCCGATGTTCTTGGCGATGTTGAGGATCATGGCGTC
>JAQXJQ010000194.1 GCA_029009035.1 Oscillospiraceae bacterium
CTCGAGATCCGTCACCTGGCCAAGTCCGTCGGCAGCCATGAAGTACTGAAGGACATCGACGTCACCGTCCGCCCCGGTGACGTCACCTCCATCATCGGCGCCTCCGGCTCCGGCAAGTCCACCCTGCTGCGGTGCGTGAACCTGCTGGAGACTCCCTCCAGCGGCGAGATCCTGTTCCACGGCCAAAGCATCATGGGCAAGGGGATGAAGGCCTCCGACTACCGCGCCAAGGTGGGCATGGTGTTCCAGTCCTTCAACCTGTTCAACAACATGACCGTGCTGGAAAACTGCATGGTGGGCCAGATCAAGGTGCTGAAAAAGCCCAAGGCCGAGGCCAAAGAAAACGCCATGCGCTATCTGGAGCAGGTGGGTATGGCTCCCTACATCAACGCCAAGCCCCGCCAGATCTCCGGCGGCCAGAAGCAGCGCGTGGCCATCGCCCGGGCACTGGCCATGGAGCCGGAAGTGCTCCTCTTTGACGAGCCCACCTCCGCCCTGGACCCCGAGATGGTGGGCGAGGTGCTCTCCGTCATGCGGGACCTGGCCCACGGCGGCATGACCATGCTGGTGGTCACCCACGAGATGGCCTTCGCCCGGGATGTGTCCAACCATGTGGTGTTCATGGCCGACGGCGTCATCTGCGAGGAGGGCGACCCCAGGGAGCTGTTCTCCAATCCTCAGCAGCAGCGCACCCGTGAGTTCCTCTCCCGCTTTATGGAAAAGTAACGACAGACAACGACAGCCTGCCGCAAACGCGGCAGGCTGTTTTCTTGATACAACAGAACAGAAGAGGCTGCTGCAGAAGAAACACTCTGCAGCAGCCCATTATTACACGGTCGCTTCGCTCTCGCAGTAGACGCAGCGGTAGAGCTTCTTATCCTTGTCCACCAGCTTGAACTGATGGCGCAGCTCCTGCTCCACAGCGGTGATGCAGCGGGGATTGGTGCATTTCAGGCCGTCCACATACTCGCCGCCCCGGTCGGGACCGGTCTCGCCGGTCTTCACTGTCTCCAACAGCTTGAGGATCAGGGCCATGCGCATATACTTGCCGTTGAGCACCTGCTTGAAGTAGCAGGCGCGGGGGTCGTCATCCACCGCCACGGAGATCTCGTTGACCCGGGGCAGGGGGTGGAGGATGCACATATCGGCCTTGGCGGTCGCCAGCTTATCCACGGTGAGGATGTAGGAGTCCTTCAGGCGCTCGTAGGTCTCCATGCTGTCAAAGCGCTCCCGCTGGATGCGGGTCATGTACAGGATATCCAGCCCGGGCATGGCCGCCTCCAGAGAGGAGACCTCCTCGTAGGGGATGCCCTTGGGCGCCAGCACATCGCTGATGACATAGCGGGGGACCTTCAGCTCCTCGGGGGAGATGAAGACGAACTTTACCCCGGCATAGCGGGACATGGCCGCCACCAGAGAGTGGACGGTGCGGCCGTACTTCAGATCGCCGCACAGGCCGATGGTGAGGTCGGTGAACCGGCCCTTCTCCCGCCAGATGGTCAAAAGGTCTGCCAGAGTCTGGGTGGGATGGAAGTGGCCGCCGTCACCGGCGTTGATGACGGGGATGCCGGCGGTGCCCATGGCCACCTGGGGCGCCCCCTCCACGGGGTGGCGCATGGCGATGATGTCGGCATAGCAGCCCACGGTGCGGGCGGTGTCCGCCACGCTCTCGCCCTTGGCGGCGGAGCTGTTGTTGGCGGAGGAGAAGCCGATCACATTGCCGCCCAGCTCATACATGGCCGCCTCGAAGCTGAGGCGGGTACGGGTGGAGGGCTCAAAAAACAGGGTGGCCAGCTTCTTGCCGCGGCAGGCGTCGGCGTATTTTGCGGGGTTGGCGATGATGTCCATTGCCCGCTCCACCAGCTCATCCAGCTCGCCGGTGGACAGGTCCATAATATCAATGAGGTGTCTCATGCCTTCGCTCCGTTCACAGCCAGATAGTTCTTGATGCGCGCCACATTCTCGGCGTTGGCCGCGTCCTCCTCCAGATACTCGATGATGTCATAGACGTCCACCACGCTGTACACGGGGAAGCCGAACTCCTCCTCCACCTCGGCCATGGCGGACTTCTCGGTCTTGCCCTTCTCCTTGCGGTCCACCATCACGAAGGTGGCGGTGACCTTCACGCCCTCCAGGCCGCCGAGGATGGCCATGCTCTCCCGGATGGCGGTGCCGGCGGTGATGACATCCTCCACGATGACCACCTCTTCCCCGGCCTTGGGCACATAGCCCACGAACACGCCGCCCTC
>JAQXJQ010000195.1 GCA_029009035.1 Oscillospiraceae bacterium
CAGTTTCTACGCTGAACGCTTGAATTTTACTGTAAGGAAGCGAAGTATAATCAATCTTCTTCCCTGTAATGCCCTGTACATTGATCGCAAAAATTCGCTTATTTGTGAAAACAACACCGTCACGAACGGTTTTAAAGCTGCCAAGTATTTGCTCACCAGACACAAACATTGGAGAAATCGTCTTTATGAAAGTTTCATTATCAACAGGTCTGAGTTTAAGAAATTCTGCATTTTTAAAATCGATCATATTCCGTCTTCCTTTCATTTTGTAATGGTTGCTTTAAGTACAATATTATCTTAATATCAAGGCTAATATTTGTCAATATTGGACAACTGCATTTAGGTTAAAAGGGACGGCGAAATCGCTGTCTTGATTTTCCATGGGATTTCAAGTAAAATGACAGAGATCGCACCCTGCATTTGCAGAGCAAAGGGCAGGGCCGCCGGAATGTAAACGCGAAAGGAAAACGCATATGGAAAACAATGTTCTGTATATCGTCGTGCCTTGCTATAACGAGGAGGAGGTCCTTCCCGAAACCTCGCGCCGCCTGCGGGAAAAGCTGGAGCAGCTGATGCAGGCGGGGAAGATCGACGAGCGCAGCCGCATCATGTTTGTCAATGACGGTTCCAAAGACCGCACCTGGGAGCTGATCGAGGAGCTTCATGCCCAATGCCGGCTGTTCTGCGGCGTGAACCTTTCCCGCAACCGGGGGCACCAGAACGCGCTGCTGGCGGGGCTGATGACGGCAAAGAGCCGTGCAGACATGGTGATCTCCATGGACGCCGACCTGCAGGACGACATCAACGCGGTGGACGCCATGGTGGACAAGTATCTGGAAGGGGTGGACATCGTCTACGGCGTGCGCTCCTCCCGCAAGACTGACACCTTCTTCAAGCGCTTTACCGCAGAGGGCTTTTACCGGCTTATGAACGCCCTGGGCGCCGAGAGCGTGTTCAACCACGCGGACTATCGCCTGATGTCCCGCCGCGCGCTGGAGGGCCTGGAACAGTTTAAGGAGGTCAACCTGTTCCTCCGGGGTATCGTGCCCATGATCGGATACCGCACCGATACGGTGGAGTATGAGCGCGGTGAGCGTTTTGCCGGCGAGAGCAAGTACCCCCTCAAAAAGATGCTTGCCTTCGCGCTGGAGGGGATCACATCCCTGTCGGTGAAGCCCCTGCGGCTGATCACCGGACTGGGGTTCCTGGTTTTTGCCGTTTCCATTGTCATGATCATCTACAATATCGTCCGCTGGGCCACCCATGCCACGGTCTCCGGATGGGCGTCCCTGTCCTGCTCGGTGTGGATGATCGGCGGCCTCATTCTGCTGGGGCTTGGAATCGTGGGCGAGTATGTGGGCAAGATCTACATGGAGTGCAAGGGGCGCCCCCGCTTCATCATTCGGGATGTGCTGGATGACGGGGAAGAAGGTCGTTGAACGGATGAAAAACGGACGAACCGTAGCGGTTCGTCCGTTTTTTACTCTGTTTCGTAAGGCCAGGTGTTGACGCCGCCGAATTCCTTCACATTGGTGTAGCCCATGTCGGCCAGGGCCTGAGAGGCTGTTTTGCTGCGGTTCCCGCTGCGGCAATAGACCAGAATGAGCTGCGCTTTGTCCGGAAGCTCCTGTTCGGCGCGGTCGGCGATCTCGGTATGGGGGATCAGAAGGGCGCCGGGGATATGGACCTGTGCAAATTCTTCCCGGGTGCGGACATCCAGGATCACATAGTCCGACTCGGAGTCTATCAGGGACTTGGCCTCCTCCTGAGAGATGGAGACATATTGGCCCGGGGCGGGAGAGGAGACCTGCCCCCCGCAGGCGGAGAGAAGCAGCACCGCCAGCAGGACGGGGAGCAGGGGGAAGAAGATCCGCTTCATTCGGAGCTCACCTCTTTCTGCTTGCATTTGCGCCGGGGACGGAGAAAGACCAGGTACTCCGCCACCAGACAGAGGGGGAGGGCGCCGATGATATCCAGTACGGAATGCTGCTTGACAAAGGTCACGGAGATACAGATGAGGGCCACAAGCACGCAAACAGAGATCTTCACGCCCACAGACGCGGACTTTTCCCGCAGCCATGTGGAGGCAATGCCCAGAGAGTAGGCCACATGAAGGGAGGGGCATACGCCGGTGCTGGTGTCGAAGTCGTAGATAAAGGCCATGACGGCGGTGAGGAAATTCTCCCGGGGGAACACCGCGGGGCGAAGATCCTGCCGGCTGGGGAACAGAATATAGATGACCATGGCGATGGCCTGAACGATGATGATATAGGTCTGCAGCTTCCTGAAATGATCCACATTGTACAGCAGAAAATACAGCAGGGAGACGACGATGAGCAGATACCAGCTGGCATAGAAGATCAGAAATCCTTCACAGAAGGGAATCAGATCATCCAGACGGCAGTGAATGGGGGTGCAGGCCTCCGGGGGGATGAAGGTCTCCGTCAGATAATAGAACAGGAAATAGACCGGCCAGCCCAACAGAAGCAGCAGATGCCGGTATTCCGGCGAGGTGAGGTTGGACAGGCGGAGGTTACGGTAATCGACCGTGGGTGCTTTCATGTTGCATCTACCTCAGATGAAAGATTGGTGACATAGTCTTTGGGGGAGCGGTTCTCATAAGGGACGACCTTGTGCACGGGCATAGCCATGGCCAGCCGGGTGATCTCATCCATCAGAGCATTGCAGATCCGGCTGCGCTCCTGCCCGATGGGGGCGTCCGGACAAAAGAAAACAGGCTCCCCAAGACGCACCTTTCCTGCCCGGGGCGCCACATACATGGGGACGAAGGAGACGGCCTGCCCGGTGCGCTTGCAGTACAGCTTTGCCACATCAATGAAATGCTCCTGAAATTGGTTGACGATATGGTTATGAGGCTCGTAGCACTCGGGGAAGATGACCACATTGGAACCGTCCTGCATGGCCTTGACGGTGTCGCGGAAGGTGCGCATCACCCGGGCGTCGTGGTAGACGGCGGTGGTGTGGGCGTTGCGAAAGATGAGCACGCACAGCGGAGCGATGAGATAAGAGGACAGCTTGAAAAACCAGCGGATGTATCTCGGCTTTTTGCTCCAGAAATCCTGATAGGTATAGGCGGGAACCTCCCGCAGCTCCATCATCTGGGCGTTGCACCAGATGGTGCGCTTTCCCGGCAGATAAAGCTCTGCGATGACGGGACCGTGCATCTGGGCGTGATTGCCAACGATGATGCAGGGCTCCTGGGGGAGGTGTTCAGCCCCCTCCACGGTGATGCTGGGATAGACCAGCTTGAGGATCCACCGCAGCACAAGATAGCATCCGCGGGAAAGACGGTGTTTCGGCCTGTTCATTTCCATTCCGGACGCATCCTTTCTCTTTAAAGAACATACTACAAAGGCGTTCTGCTTTCTGTCGAATTCAGCTACTTACAACGGAGAAGCTGTACCCTTTGCGCGATCATCCTATCATGTTTGCATGTCGGAGTCAAGGCCGCGAGGCGCCGTGGGGGGGTGAAAGCGGAGCAGCATCCGGCGTCTGTCTGTTATTTGTTCGGGGAAACGGGAGATCGGGATCATCTCAAAATTGACATTTTTCGCAGGTTGCGGTAAAATACCCCATAACTATTGCTTTTTATACCTGCGCAGAGACTGAAGGAGGAACATTTGTGAAGAAGGTTGTGAAATTCGGCGGCAGCTCCCTGGCCAACGCCGAACAGATGAAAAAGGTGGCGGACATCATTCTGTCCGATGAGACCAGAGTGTATGTGGTGCCCTCCGCGCCCGGAAAGCGTTTTCCCGGCGACACCAAGGTGACCGATATGCTGCTGGAGGCCTATGCCATGGCCGCGGAGGGGAAGGACACCGCCGAGCAGCTGGCCGCCATCAAGGCCAGGTATGACGAGATCATCCTCGGCCTGGGGATGGATTTCAGCCTGGATGAGGATTTCAAGGAGATCGCCGCTGTGCTGAAAGAGGAGCCGCAGAGAGATTATATGGCTTCCCGCGGCGAGTACCTCAACGGCAAGGTGCTGGCTGCCTACCTGAATGTGCCCTTTGTGGATGCCGCTGAGGTGATCTTCTTCAACTCGGAGGGAGCGCTGAACACCTATAAGACCGAGAAAACCATGGCCCAGCGGCTGGAGAAGCTGCCCCGTGCGGTGATCCCCGGATTCTATGGCTGCGGCAAGGACGGGAAGATCAAGACCTTCTCCCGGGGCGGCTCCGACGTCACCGGTTCCCTGGTGGCGCAGGCCAGCCGTGCGGATATCTATGAGAACTGGACCGATGTGTCCGGGTTCCTCATGGCGGATCCCCGCATCGTGGACAACCCCGCCGGGATCAAGTACATCACCTACCGCGAGCTGCGCGAGCTGTCCTACATGGGCGCCTCCGTGCTCCATGAGGACGCCATCTTCCCCGTGCGCCACCGCGGTATCCCCATCAACATCCGCAACACCAACCGCCCTCAGGACGAGGGCACCTGGATCGTGGAGAGCACCTGCCAGAAGCCCGAGTATGTGCTCACCGGCATTGCGGGCAAGAAGGGCTTCTGCACCATGCTCATCACCAAGGCCATGATGAATGCTGAGGTGGGCTTTGGCCGTAAGGTGCTGCAGGCCCTGGAGGACAACCACATCTCCTTTGAGCACACCCCCTCCGGCATCGACACCATGACCGTGGTGGTCCATGAGGACGAGTTCATGGACAAAGAGCAGGCAGTGGTATCCGGCATCCACCGCCTGGCTGAGCCTGACGCCATTGAGATCGAGTCCGGTCTGGCGCTGATCGCCGTGGTGGGCAGAGGGATGCGCTCCGCCAGCGGTACCGCCGGCAAGCTTTTCTCCGCACTGGCGGACGCCAACATCAACATCCGCATGATCGATCAGGGTTCCTCCGAGCTGAACATCATCATCGGTGTGGAGGACAAGGACTTCGAGTGCGCCATCCGTGCCATTTACAACACATTTGTAAACAGCGACACCGCCTGAAATAAGGGCCCGTTGCAGAACGATCGTTCTGCAACGGGCTTTTGCGTTGATGCGGCAATCATTGTGGGGTGCGCCAAAAGTCTTCCCGGGATAAGGGCTGTTCGAAGGGCAGACGGAGGGAGAGAACAAAAGCGTCACCGCATGCTCGATGTATCTCTCCCTCAGTCAGCTTCGCTGACAGCTCCCTCGTCAGAGGGAGCCTTTCCTCTTCGGTGCCCAGCCTGCCCGCCACACGCCTCAACCCAGGCGCGCTATCCTGGGGCGCTGGGCAGCTTTGCCACTGAGCTGTGCGGCAGCAAAAACGAAGCAAACAGAGAATCCCTCTCAGAGCGCCGGTGATGGCCCGTGAAACCGAAGTGTGCCAAGCGGGTTTCTTAAGGGCGGCAGCCCTTAAGTGTGTTTTTGGTGACTTTTGTCACATGACAAAAGTCACCCGTCGGAGACAAACAGAACGGGCTGCTGAAGAAGGAATATTCTGCAACAGCCCCAACTATATTTACCGGTGATCGGTATGGGACAGGATAAAGTCCCGCGCCTCAGTGAGGATCTGCTTGGAGCTGTCGAAGGAGAGGACCGCAAGGGCCTGCTCATAGGTCATAAGCCCGGCAGAGGACAGTTCCGACGGCTGGGGGCAAAGCGGCTGCCCCTCATATTGGGCGGCGAAAAAGACCACCCGCTTGATGACGCCGGGTTTGTTGGGCAGGGGATACTCCGTGACGGCGCGAAAGCCCGGGAGAAGCTGCGGCTTCAATCCCACTTCCTCCCAAATCTCCCGAAGCGCGGTCTCCTCCTCGGTCTCGCTGCCCTCCATGTGGCCCTTGGGAAAACCGTAGTCACCGCCGAGGGAGCGGATGATGACATAGCGCGGTTTGTCCTCGTTTCGGGTGAAGACCACCGCGCCGCAGGATACTTCGTAACTCATAAGAGTACCTCCATTGTGTTTTTGGACAAGTGTAGCACAGATGGAGTGGTAAGTCCAGACGGAGGTCGGTGCGCCCATGACAAGGGACAAGAAATGGGCCGCTTTGAGCCGGGCGAGGGGATCGGAATGATGAAAGATCGGGTTTGCATGAACGCAGACCCGGTCTTTTTTGTTTGGATGAACCGAACTATTGAAGAATGGAGAAAAACCTGCCATAATAGAGGAAACAAGAGGCCGGGGCATTGGCCCGCGGCGGGTGATCTTTTGACGAAAGCGGTTTGAGGAATGAAACGAATTTGCATCGGCATCATGGCCCATGTGGACGCGGGCAAGACCACGCTGTCCGAGGGGCTTTTATATCTTGCCGGGAATATCCGCAGACTGGGGCGGGTGGATCACGGCGACGCCTTTCTTGACACGGACGATCAGGAGAGGGAGAGAGGCATCACCATTTTCTCCAAGCAGGCCATTCTGCGCCGTGGGGACATGGAGCTGACCCTGCTGGACACACCGGGCCATGTGGACTTCTCCTCGGAGACCGAGCGCGCGGTGCAGGTGCTGGACTACGCGGTGCTGCTCATCAGCGGCACAGACGGCGTGCAGGGACACACCGAGACCCTGTGGCGTATTCTGGAGCGGCAGCGGGTGCCCACGGTGATCTTTGTCAACAAGATGGACCAGCCGGGTACAGACCGGGACAGACTCATGGAGCAGCTGAAGGCGCGCCTGTCCGACGGATGTGCGGACTTTTCCGGGGACGGGGAGCGGGTTGCGGAACAGGCTGCGCTGTGCGACGAGAGGCTTCTGGAACGGTATCTGGAGGGAGAACGCCCTGACGAGGATGACCTGCGCTCCCTCATTGCCCAGCGGAAGCTGTTCCCCTGCTTTTTCGGCTCCGCGCTTCGGTTGGAGGGCGTGGAGGAGCTGCTGGAGGGCCTGGAGCGGTACACCCTGGAGCCGGATTGGCCCGGGGAGTTTGCCGCCCGGGTGTTTAAAGTGGGACGGGATGAGAAGGGGGAACGGCTGAGCTGGATCAAGGTCACCGGAGGCACCCTCAGGACCCGGAGCGTGGTGAAATACGGGGAAACAGAGGAGAAGGTCAACCAGATCCGCCTCTACTCCGGCTCCAAATTCCTCCCGGCGGAGGAGGTCCCCGCGGGGACGGTATGCGCCGTCACCGGATTGAGCCGTACCTTTGCGGGCCAGGGACTGGGGGAGGAGGAAAACTGGAGCGGGCCGGAGCTGGAACCCGTTCTGCTCTATCAGGTCATCCCGCCGGAGAATTGTGATATCCACACCCTGCTGGGGCAGCTGCGGCTGCTGGAGGAGGAAGACCCTCAGCTTCGGGTGGAATGGGACGAGCGTCTGGGCGAGATCCGGCTGCGCCTCATGGGCGAGGTGCAGCTGGAGGTGCTGCGCACCCTGATTTTACGGCGGTTTGGCACCGAGGTCAGCTTTGGCCCGGGAAGCATCGTCTATCTGGAGACCATTGAAGCCCCGGTGGTGGGCGTGGGGCATTTTGAGCCGCTGCGACACTATGCGGAGGTGCACCTGCTGCTGGAGCCTCTGGAACGGGGAGCGGGCATCGTACTGGACACGGTGTGCTCCGAGGATGTGCTGGACCGCAACTGGCAGCGGCTCATTCTCACCCATCTGGCGGAAAAGCAGCATTTGGGCGTGCTGACCGGCTCGCCCATCACCGATATGAAGATCACCCTGCTCACGGGAAAGGCCCATCTGAAGCACACCGAGGGCGGAGACTTCCGCCAGGCCACCTACCGGGCGGTGCGGCAGGGACTGATGAGCGCGAAGAGCGTGCTGCTGGAGCCGTGGTACAGCCTGCGCCTGGAGGTGCCCCCGGAGTGCGTGGGCAGAGCCATGACCGACCTGCAGAGAATGGGCGGCAGCTTTGAGGGCCCGGAGCAGCAGGGGGAGATGAGCGTGCTCACCGGCAGCGCGCCCGTATCCGAGATGGGGGACTACTGGACCCAGGTGGCGGCCTACACTCAGGGACGGGGACGGCTGAGCTGCAGCCTGGAGGGGTACCGCCCCTGCCATGACAGTGAAAGCGTGGTGGCGGGCCTCGGCTATGATCCGCTGCGGGACACGGAGCATCCCTCGGAGTCGGTATTCTGCGCCCACGGCGGAAGCGTGACCGTCCCGTGGAATGAGGCGCCCGCCCATATGCATCTGGACAGCGGCTGGAGCACCGAAAAAGAGGAGCGGGAAGAGGAAAGTACGGCATCATACCGCCCCATGAGCTACGAGTCCCACGCGGCGCTGGAGAAGGAGCTGGAGGCGATCTTTGCCCGCACTTACGGGCCGGTGAAGCCCAGAGCGTTCCAGAATACCGCCAGACGGAGCGCCCCCGAAAAGGAAAAGGTATGGAAGGGATTGAAGCGGGCCTTCGGTGAGGAATATCTGCTGGTGGACGGCTACAACATCATCCATGGGTGGGATGAGCTGCGGGAGCTGTCCGGAGAGGATCTGGACGGGGCGCGGATACGGCTCATTGACCGGATGCGAAACTATCAGGGATGGCGGAAAAACCGGGTGATCGTGGTGTTTGACGCATACAAGGTGAAGGGAAATCCCGGCTCGGTGGAGCGGTTCGGCGACCTCTTCGTGGTCTACACCAAGGAGGCGGAGACCGCCGATATGTATATCGAAAAGACCACCTATAAGCTGAGCAAGGAGAACCGGGTGCGGGTGGCCACCTCCGATGGGCTGGAGCAGATGATCATTCTGGGCCACGGCGCGGTGCGTGTGAGCGCAGCAGAACTGGAATTCGAGGTGAAGCAGGTGGAGGCGGAGATCCGCCGGACCATCGGCGGCATGTGAAGGTAATATCCTTTTCACACTATGCGCCCAAAGGCATACAGTGGGAGAGAATGCCCTTTGAGTGACCGCGCTGAGGCCGGAAAAAAGGGAAGGAAATCCTGCTTCCTATTTGGACGCAGCCATGGTATAATCAAAATCAGGAGTTCTGCCCTTTGACGGGTGGAAGCCTCGGCCGGAGCCGGGGGAGGAATAAAAATGGCAAGGGTGGGATCGTCCTTGGATCTGAAAGAGAAAAAACTGAGCAGTGAGGAGATTTTCCGGGGAAAGGTGTTCCGGGTCTTCCGGGATACGGCGCAGCTCCCCAACGGGAAGACGGCGGTGCGCGATGTGGTGCGCCACAACGGCGGCGTGATCATCGTCCCCGTGGACGGGGATGGAAATGTACATATGGTGCGGCAGTTCCGCTACCCCTGTGACCGGGTGCTGCTGGAGGTCCCCGCCGGAAAACTGGAGGCGGGGGAGGATCCCTTCTCCGCTGCTGTGCGTGAACTGGAGGAGGAAGTGGGTGCCACTGCCGGGCACTGGGAAGATCTGGGCAAGGTGCTCCCCACGCCGGGCTTCTGCGATGAGGTCCACCACCTCTATCTGGCGGAGCAGCTCACCATGGGAAAGACCCATCCCGATGAGGATGAATTTCTGGAGCAGACGGTCATTCCCCTCGGCGAGGCCTGCGCCATGGCGCTGGACGGACGCATCGGGGACAGCAAGACCATCATCGCCCTGCTGAGAGCAAAGGCGCGCAGGGAGGAGGTACATCATGGGTAAGAAGATCCTGATCGTGGAGGACGAGCAGAATATTGTGGATATTCTGGCCTTCAATCTCATGCGGGACGGGTATGAGACCCTGTCTGCCAATGATGGCGCCGCCGGACTGAAGCTGGCGCTGGAGAGCGACCCCGATCTCATCCTGCTGGACCTCATGCTGCCCGAGATGGACGGCTTTGAGGTCTGCCGCCGCCTGCGTGCCCAGGGAAAGGAGACCCCTGTCATCATGCTCACCGCCCGGGAGGAGGAGAGCGACAAGGTGATGGGACTGGAGCTGGGCGCGGACGACTATATCACCAAGCCCTTCTCCATGCGGGAACTGCTGGCCCGGGTAAAGGCCAATATCCGCCGCACGGGTATGACAGGCGGTGCTGCCGCCGCGCCCGCCCCCCGCAAGGGAGCCGACCGGATCGTAGTGGATACTCAGGCCATGATGGTGTACAAGGACAATGTGCCCCTGGAGCTGACCCAGCGGGAATACGACCTGGTGCGGGTGCTCTCCGCGCAGAAGGGACAGGTATTCTCCCGGGAGGCGCTCATGGAGCAGGTGTGGAATTATGAGGGATATGTGGGCGATGTGCGCGCTGTGGATGTGGCAGTGCGCCGCCTGCGGGAAAAGCTGGAGGACGACCCCGCAGATCCCCGGTTCATCGTGACCCGCCGGGGCGCGGGGTATGTGTTCAGCGCATAAGCAGAAACGGGGGAAGGAGGTGCGTTCATGCGCCGCAGCCTGCATATGAAACTGGTGCTCATCATGGTGCTGCTCATTTTTTCGCTGATGGCGGTGGTGGGCGCATTCCTGATGAACTCGGTGACCAAACACTATATCAATGAGTTTTACAGCCAGATGAGCACCGCATTCGGCAAGGAGAATGCGGACTTTATCCGTGACCTCCAGACCGCCTCCGACGGGGAGACGGACAGCGGAGCCAGGATCGGTGAGATGCTCTCCGCCTATGTGGGCGTGCTGGGTGTGGATGGCCGAAACCGCAACTACTATGTGCTGGACGGCAACGACGCCCGGTACATCACCGGTTCCGCCCAGAAGCCGGAGGGGGATATTGCCCTCACGCCCAACATTGCCGCGGCCTTGCTGGGCGAGGTGGGCGATGACAGCGACGCCACCGCCGACTACATGGATGTGGCCGTGCCCATTACCCGGGGAGAGGAGAAGTATATCGTCTACATCCTCGACAACCGGGAGACCATGCAGAGCCTGAACAGCGAGATGCTCAAGCTGGTGCTGGAGGCACTGGTGCTGGGCCTGGTGATCTCGGTGCTGCTCTCCCTGCTGCTGGCCAAGACCATGGTAAATCCGCTGCA
>JAQXJQ010000196.1 GCA_029009035.1 Oscillospiraceae bacterium
CATATTTTCTTAACGCTGCGGGGCCTTTTTGGCGCGCCGGGTCGTCGCGCCCCACGAAAAAACAAACCCGCTGCAGAAGCTCTGCAGCGGGCCTTTTGCTGTTGTTTTATGCCTTGAAGCCGTCCGTGAGGCTGACGGAGCGGTTGAAGACCAGATGGTCGGGTCTGCTGTCCCGGCTGTCGGCGCAGAAGTAGCCCTGACGCATGAACTGGAAGTGGTCGCTGCTCCGGGCAGAAGCCAGAGCGGCCTCCACCTTGGCGTCGGTGAGGATCTCCAGAGAGTCGGGGTTCAGGCACTCCAGGAAGTCCTTGCCCGCGGCGTCGGGCTCGGGATCGGAGAACAGGCTGTCATACAGGCGGACCTCCGCGTCCACGGCGGTGGCGGCGTCCACCCAGTGGATGGTGGCGCCCTTCACCTTGCGCCCGTCGGCGGGGTTGCCGCCGCGGGACTCGGGATCGTAGGTGGCCAGCACCTCGGTGACATTGCCGTTCTCGTCGGTGTTGAAGCCGGTGCAGGTGATGAGGTAGGCGCCCTTCAGGCGGCACTCGGGGCCGTCGGGGTAGAGACGCTTGTACTTGGGGATGGGCTGGGCCAGGAAATCGTCGGCCTCGATCCACAGGCTGCGGGAGAAGGTGACGGTGCGCATGCCGTCCTCGGGACGGTTGGGGTTGTTCTCCACCTCAAAGGTCTCGCTCATACCCTCGGGATAGTTGGTGATGGTGAGCTTCACAGGGCGCAGGACAGCCATCATGCGCTGGGCGGTCTCGTTGAGGTCCTCCCGGAGGCAGTGCTCCAAAAAGGCGTACTCGATGGTGTTGGTGTTCTTGGCCACGCCGATGCGCTCGCAGAAATTGCGGATGGAGGCGGGGGTGTACCCGCGGCGGCGCAGACCGCACAGGGTGGGCATACGGGGATCGTCCCAGCCGGAGACCCGGCCCTCCTCCACCAGCTGGCGGAGCTTGCGCTTGCTCATGACGGTGTAGTTGATGCCCAGGCGGGCAAACTCGATCTGGCGGGGCTTGTGGTAGGGGATGTCCACATTGCTCACCACCCAGTCGTACAGGGGGCGGTGATCCTCGAACTCCAGAGAGCAGAGGGAGTGGGTGATGCCCTCCAGCGCGTCCTCGATGGGGTGGGCGAAGTCATACATGGGGTAGATGCACCACTTGTCGCCCTGACGGTGATGGTGGGCGTGGTTGATGCGGTAGATGACGGGGTCGCGCATATTGAAGTTGCCGGAGGCGAGGTCGATCCTGGCGCGCAGGGTCATGGCGCCGTTGGGGAACTCGCCGGCGCGCATACGGCGGAACAGATCCAGAGACTCCTCCATGGGACGGTCACGGTAGGGGGAGCGGGCGGGGGTGGTCACATCACCGCGGTACTCACGGAACTGCTCGGGGGTGAGCTGGCACACATAGGCCAGACCCTTCCGGATCAGTCCCTCGGCATATTCATACATCTTCTCAAAGTAATCGGAGGCATAGTAGAACCGGTCATCCCAGTCAAAACCCAGCCAGTGGATGTCCTCCTTGATGGCCTCCACATACTCCACATCCTCCTTGGTGGGGTTGGTGTCGTCCATGCGGAGGTTGCAAAGGCCGTGGTACTTCTCGGCGGTGCCGAAGTCGATGGTCAGGGCCTTGCAGTGGCCGATGTGGAGATAGCCGTTGGGCTCGGGCGGGAAACGGGTGTGGACCTTCATGCCCTCACAGCGGCCGCCCTCGGCCAGGTCTTCATCAATAAAATTGTGGATAAAATTCTGTGACAGGCCGGTATTCAGCTCATCTGCCATTGCGATCCACTCCTTACTTGTAAAATAACTCTGATATTATATCTGTATTCCGGAAAAAATGCAACGGCAGAACGGAAGTTTTTCGCCTCCGTGAGGCAGATTTTGCAAAAACAATGGCATGGACTTTTGAGAGGGACTATGCTATACTATCATAGAATAATTGGGTAGTTATGCCGCAAAAAGAAAGGGAGATCATCCCATGCGAACGGAAATACTGGGCGTCGCCTTCGACAATGTGGACATGGCGGAGGCGCTGGACCGGGCTGAAGATCTGCTGTGCGACGGGTGCAGGCCCCACATGGCCGTCACCCCCAACGCCATCATGGTGCAGGACGCCAACCATGACAGCGACCTGGCGGATATCATCCGCTGCGCCGACCTGGTCATCCCCGACGGTGTGGGCGTCATCTACGCATCGAAAATTCTCGGCCGCCCGCTGAAGGCCCGGGTCCCCGGCGTGGACTTTGCCGCCGGACTCATGGAGCGCATGGCAAAGAGCGGGAAAACACTGTTCCTGCTGGGCGCCAAGCCCGGGGTGGCGGAGGAAGCCGCCCAAAAGCTGCGGGAGACCTATCCCGGTCTGGTGATCTGCGGCACTCAGGACGGCTATTTCAAAGACTCCGGCCGGGTGGCGGAGCAGATCCGCGCCGCGCTCGCCGATGTGGTCTTCGTCTGCCTTGGCTCCCCCAAGCAGGAGAAGTGGATCCGCGACTGGGGCGAGGCCACCGGCGCAAGCCTGCTCATCGGGCTGGGCGGCTCCATCGACGTGTTTGCCGGGCGGGTGGAGCGCGCCCCCGAGTTCTGGCAGAAGATCGGCATGGAGTGGCTCTACCGCACGGTGAAGGAGCCCAAGCGCCTGGGGCGCATCGTGAAGCTCCCCCTGTTCCTGTGCTCCGCGGTGGGAGCGCGCCTGAGAGGGAAGTAAGGTGTTGTTATGGCTGGTAAACTGATCGTGTTTGAGGGGACGGACGGCTCCGGAAAGTCCACCCAGTTCCGCCTCGCCTGTGATGCACTGAAGGCGGAGGGACGGGAATTCCGCACCTGCCGCTATCCCCAGTATGAGGAGGAGTCCTCCGCGCTGGTGCGGATGTATCTGGGCGGCCAGTTCGGCAGCCGCCCCTCCGATGTGAACGCCTATGCCGCCTCTGCCTTTTACGCCGTGGACCGCTACGCGGGCTACAAAAAGCTGTGGGGGAAGTATTATGAAGAGGGCGGCCTTATGATGATGGACCGCTACACCACCTCCAACGCCGTCCACCAGGCGTCCAAAATGCCGGGGGAGGCACGGGAGGACTTCTTCCGCTGGCTGGCCGATTTTGAGTACCGGGATCTGGGGCTGCCCAGTCCCGACCTGGTGTTCTGGCTGGATATGCCCGTGGAGATGACCGTGGCCAATCTCCGCCGCCGTGAGCATGACACCAATACCACCGCCGACATCCATGAGGTGGATACCGAATATCTGTCCGCCTGCCATGACGCGGCAGCCCAGGCCGCCGCATTTTACGGCTGGAAGCGCATCTCCTGCGTCGATGAGGGCGGGGAGCTGCGCTCCGTGGAAAGCATCCACCGGGAGATCATGTCTCTCATCTGAACATCCACCCGTTGTACCAAGGGAGGTCATTATGGTCTACATCATTCTGGGAACCGGCTTTGAAGAGGCCGAGGCTCTGGTCACCGCCGATGTGCTCCGCCGGGGCGGCGTCGGCGTGGCGCTCACCGCCGTGGAGGGAAGCGCCGTCACCGGCGCCCACGGTATCACCGTATGCGCCGATACCCGGGCGGAGCAGGTGGAACTGCGCGCCGGCGACATGGTATTGCGGCCCGGAGGCATGGGCGGCGTGGCGTCCATGGAGGGCAGCGCGGCCGTCATGGCCCTTGCCCGTGAGGCCATGGAGCGGGAGGAGCTGTGGCTGGCGGCCATCTGCGCCGCGCCCACCCTGCTGGCCCGCAAGGGCATCATCGGCGCGGGGTGCGAGGCGGTGTGCTATCCGGGCATGGAGGAATACCTCACCGCTGCCGGCGTGACTGCCCGCATGGAGCTGCCCGCTGTGCGCTGGGGCCGGCTCATCACCGGAAAAGGGCCCGGCACGGCCTATGATTTCGCCCTTGCCGTCCTGGAGGCGCTCACCGATGGGGGCACTGCCGCTCAGGTCCGCGCCGGCCTGCACTACGGCATATGACCGGGGCACAGCGCAAGGCGGAGCTGCGCCGCCGGGCGTCCATGATGCCCAAAGCCGATGTCCCCCATCTGCTGGAGCGGTTTGCCCAGCTGCCTGAGGTGGTAAACGCCCGCACCGTGATGGTGTTTTACGGCGTAGGCCGGGAGCCGGATACCGAGGAGCTGATCCGCACCCTGCTGGCGCGGGGCCAGCGGGTGGCCCTGCCGGTCTGCCTGCCCCATCGGACGCTGGGCGCCCGGTGTATCACCGGTTTGGAGCAGCTGACCGGGGGACGCTTCGGCATACCGGAACCGGACGCCGCCTGTCCCCTTGTTCCCAAGGAGGAGATCGACGCGGTGCTGGTCCCCTGCCTGCTGTGTGACCGGGAGGGATACCGCCTGGGTCACGGCGGCGGATATTACGACCGGTGGCTGGCGGACTACCGCGGCTTTACCGCCACGGTCTGTCCCGAAGAGCGGCTGATGGATCACTTTCCCCGGGAGGAATTTGATGTCCCGGTGCAGCTTGTCCTCACCGATGAGCCGGAAAGCGGAGGATTTTCCTCCGCTCCCGACCGCTGCTGACTCAGCAGCCGCACCCGTCGTTGCAGCCGCAGTTGTTGCCGCAGCCACAGCCGCAGCCGCCGTTGCCGATGCCGATGCCGTTGTTGCCGCAGCAGCAGAACAGGATCACCAGCAGAATGATGATCCACCAGCAGTTCCCGCCGCCAAAACCATTGTTACCACAACACATGTTTCAGTCACCTCGCATAAAATTCCGAGTCCCGACCCTCAGGCACGCTGCCGGGTGGCTTCGGTCCCGGTTCTGCGTTATCCTATGCCGCGGCGGGGTGATTGGTTAATCCTAAGGAGTGATACCGTTCATGTCTGAAGAAAAGCGTCCTGTCCCGAGAAAGAGAAGACGCCGCGCCCGCAGCGAAAAGTCCCGCGTGGCGGGGGCGTTCCTGTATGCGCTGCTGGTGGTGGCCGTTTCCGCGGTGCTGGCCACCCTGGGCTGGCTCTGGGCCAATGACCTGCTGGCGCTGAACAAGGAGTACGCCTCCACCATCATCACCATCCCGGAAAGCTCCATCGTCACCCGGGAGGTGACTGGGAAGGACGGCTCCGTGAGCACGGTGTCCCGGGCCGACCTCAACTCCATCACCCGCCAGCTGAAGGAGGAAGGACTCATCCAGTATGAGTTCCTCTTCAAGCTGTACAGCAAGTTCTCCCACGCAGACCAGAAGATCGTGGCGGGCACCTATGAGCTGGACACCGAGATGGATTACCGCGCCCTGGTGGTGAACATGGGCCGCTCCTCCGCCACCCGGCAGACGGCGGATATCACCATCCCCGAGGGCTACAATGTGGACCAGATCTTCCGCCTGCTGGAGGAGAACAGCGTGTCCACCGTGGACAAGCTCCGGGACATGGCGGCCAACTGGCCCTATAAGTGGGACTTCCTGCAGGATCTTCCTCTGGGCGATTACCACCGGCTGGAGGGCTACCTGTTCCCCGACACCTACACGTTCTATCTGGGCGAAGACCCCAAATATGTGCTGAACAAGATGATGCTCCGCTTCGACGAGAAGATGAGCGAGTTCTATGACCAGATCGGGACGGATGGGACCTGGGACCTCCACCAGATCGTTACCATCGCCTCCCTCATCGAGGAGGAGACCGACGGCGAGGACTACCGTGACATCGCCTCCGTGCTCTATAACCGCCTCAACAATCCCACCGCGGAGACCGCGGGCTACCTGCAGGTGGACGCCGCTTTGACCTATGTCAACGGCGGGCGCGTCCCCACGCTGGCGGACAAGGAGATCGACTCCCCCTACAACACCTATCTCTACAAGGGCCTGACTCCCGGCCCCATCAGCAATCCGGGCATGAGCTCCCTCTATGCCGCCATGAATCCCAACAAGACAAAGTATTTCTATTACGCCCTCAACCCCGCCACCGGCCGGCATGAGTTCAGCCGCACCTATCAGGAGCACATGAACCGCCTGGCCTCCTTCAGCAATGGTTAAGCCGGAGCTACTGTCCCCCGCAGGGGACATGGAGCGCCTGCGGATGGCGTTGGCCTACGGAGCCGACGCGGTATACCTGGCGGGAAACGCCTTCGGCATGCGTGCCTTTGCCGGCAATTTTGACCGGGATGAGCTGGCGCAGGCGGTGAAGCTTGCCCACGAAAAGGGCGTGCGGGTCCATGTGACCTGCAACACCCTTGCCCGCAATGACGAGGTCGCCGCGCTGCCCGGCTATCTGGAGTACCTGGACGCCATCGGGGTGGACGCGGTGATCGCCGCCGGTGTGGATGTGCTGTCCCTGTGCAAGCGGTATGCGCCCCATGTGCAGGTGCATATGTCCACCCAGACGGGCATCACCAATTATGAGATGGCCCGGATGTGGTACGAGCTGGGGGCGAGCCGGGTGATCCTGGCCCGGGAGCTGTCCCTGGGCGAGGTGGCGGAGCTGTGCGCCAAGGCCCCTAAAGAGCTGGAGGTGGAGGCCTTCGTCCACGGCGCCATGTGCGTGTCCGTGTCCGGCCGGTGCCTGCTGTCCAATTATATGACCGGGCGGGACGCCAACCGGGGCGCCTGCGCCCAGCCCTGCCGCTATCAGTACGCCCTCAGGGAGGAGAAGCGGCCGGGGGAATATTTCCCCGTGTTTGAGCAGGACGGCTACACCTTCATCATGAACAGCCGGGATATGTGCATGATCGACCATGTCAAGGAGCTGATGGATGCGGGTCTTGCCTCCCTGAAGATCGAGGGACGGGCCAAGAGCGCCTACTATGCCGCCATGACCACCGCCGCCTACCGCCACGCCATTGACGCTGCCGCCGAGGGCCGTCCCTTGGAGCCGGAGTGGCGCGGCGAGGTGGAGAAGATCAGCCACCGCCACTATTCCACCGGCTTCTACTACGGCTATCCCGGCCAGTACACCGAGGATGGCCGCTACATCCGGGACTGGCAGGTGCTGGCCGTGGTCACCGACTGCGACAGCGAAGGAAACGCCACCCTCTCCCTGCGCAACAAGTTCGCCTGCGGCGACCCCATCGAGGTGGTGGGCCCCGATACCCCCGCCTTTGAGATGACCGCGCCCATGATGGAGGACGGGGAGGGGCAGGAGCTGTCCGAGCCCCGCCACCCCCAGATGGTGTTCAAAATGAAGCTGCCCCGGCCGGTGCCGCCCCTCTCCGTGGTGCGGGCCTGCAGGCCAAATTCGTGATAAAAAGCCCGCTGCAGAACATTTGCTCTGCAGCGGGCATCTTGGTTTACAGGCAGACCTCGATGGGCCGGGTGACGGTGAGGCTGTCCGGGGTGACGGCGCACTCCATGGCCAGCAAGCGCACACCCTTTGCATCGGCCTTACGCAGGGCGTCCCCGAACTCAGGATGGGTGTCATCGTTGGGGGAGAAACGGCGCATTCCCTCCATCTGGATGATGAAGCACACCGCCGCCTCATACCCCTCGTCCAGGCAGGCTGTCAGCTCCCGCAGATGCTTCACGCCCCGCTGGGTGGGGGCGTCGGGGAAGCGGCAGAGGCCGCCCTCCTCCAGGGTGCAGCCCTTGACCTCCACGAAGCCCCGCCGCCGGCCCGCCTCCCAGTAAAAGTCAAAACGGGAGCTGCCCCAGGTGGTCTCGGGACGCAGCAGGGTGAGTCCCGGTACAAATCCGCCGCTCCGGGCCCATTCGGCAAACACCTTGTTGGGGGCCTGGGCGTCCATATTCACCAAAAGACCGTCCTTGTCCACGGCGATGAGATCGTAGGCGGTCTTCCGGTTGGGGTTGTCCCCCGCTTCCAGCCAGACCGTCCGCCCGGGGACCAGCAGCTCCCGGCATCGGCCGGTATTTTTCACATGGACGGTCTCGGTTTTCCCGTCCAGCTCCACATGGGCGATGAAGCGGTTGGGGCGGTCCAGGAACACCGCCGGGACAATATTCCGGTATTGCATCGTACTTCACCTGCTGATAGAATGATGATATACTTTATTTTACTACACTTCCCTGAAGGAGGCAACAGCCATGGGTCACATTCCCAGCGGAGACACCCTGACACTGGAGCTGGCGCGCTTTGACGACGCGCTGCGTGAGGCCAATGAGCCAAGCCCGGATTATGATGTGGAAAAGTGGCTCTATGTGCCCAATCGCTACTCCGAATACCGTTACATTCTGGGTACACGGGGTCGGAACCCATTGATTTGCGTGGGCATCAACCCCTCCACCGCCGCACCGGACGATCTGGACAACACCCTCAAATCCGTGGAGCGGGTGGCCCATTACAACGGCTACGACAGCTTCATCATGTTCAATGTCTATGCCCAGCGGGCCACCGACCCCGACCACATGGAGGAGGTCTGCAATGCAGAACTCCATGGGGAGAATATGCGGGCCTTCGACTATGCCCTGTCCCTCAATCCCAGTCCCGCCGTGTGGGCGGCGTGGGGCACCATCATCGAAAAGCGGGACTACCTTCCCCGCTGTGTGGAGGACATGATCGCCCTGGGCCGTGCCCGGGGCGCCCGCTGGTACTCCGCCGGAAAGCGCTCCAAAAAGGGCCACCCCCACCACCCGCTGTACCTCCGCAAGGACAGCGTGCTGGAGGAATTTGATGTGGCGCAGTACCTGAAAAGCCTGTAAAATGAGCTCTGCAACTGCAGGTTGCGGAGGTTCAAGGGAAACATGGTGGCTTCGCAACGGGGCGTTTTGCTACACTGAGCCTGCACTTCGAAAGGAGGTCTGACCAAGATGGACGGATTGGAATTCAAAGACCGGCTCTTCCGGCTGCGGAAGGAGCGGGGGATGAGTCAGGAGGAGCTGGCCGGACGGTTGGGCGTGTCCCGGCAGGCGGTGAGCAAGTGGGAGACGGGTGAAGCCCAGCCGGACTATGCCAAGCTCATCGCGCTGGCCGACGCGCTGGAGATCAGCCTGGACGCCCTGTGCGGACGGGAGACGCCGGCATCGAAGACGGAGACACCTCCGCCGGAGCAGAAGCTGTCGCCGTGGCTCTGGGTGCTGGCGGCGGTATGTCTGGCGCTGGCCGTCGCCATTGGCGTTCTGATGTACAGGATGGGGGACTCCGGCCCGGCTGCGGATGAGCCGGGAAGCTCCGTCTCCGAGGGTGGGGACAGCGCCTTCTTCCCCGCGGAGTTTGCCATTGGCGGGGCGGAGTTTGAGTACGGCGGCGGTGAGCTGACCTACCGCTTTGTACCCAGCGCGGTGACCAAGGGGACGCAGTTCCGCATCGTGCTGGACAACGGCATCAAGGAATACGCCTTTGACGCGCAGCTGGCGGAAGGCGGCTGCCGGGGTACGGTGCGCCTGCCCGAGGGTATCTATCATGTGGTGGTCATGGCGGAGTGCGGCACGGAAAAGCGGATGCTCCTCATTGCCAAGGACCTGCGCTGCTTCGACCGGGAGGGCTGCTCCTGGACGGTAGTGGACTGAAAACAAGAGGCTGTTGCAGAATGATCGTTCTGCAACAGCCCCATTGCTTCAGATCTTCTTTTTGACGAAAAAGGAGACCACAAAAAGAGCGGCCATGACGATGACATAGAGCAGGTAGCACACCCGCCATTGCTCCACGCCAAAGCGGAAGGGGCCGATGTAGATGGTGGTGCCCAGGGTGGGGCAGGATAAGCAGATCGTCACCCAGATGATGGCAATGACCAGCATGGCAAGGCTGATGAGTCTCAATGTGCGTTTCATACGATTGCCTCCTTATTTCTTTTTCCGGCCTGCCGCCGTGCCCAGCGCGCACCCCAGAAGGGCGGCGAAAAACAGGATGGCGCAGTGGAAGAGGGCGGAACTGTTGTAAATGAAAAACACCGTGGGCAGGTAGAGCAGAGGGGCGGCCACAGGGTACAGGGGGCGGAAGCCCTGCTTTTTGCCCAGCGTGAACCCGGAGCAGAAGCCCCCCAGAGGGAGCAGCAGCCAGGGGAGGACGAGACCGGTCATCACGGGGACGTCGGGAGGGTCGATGAGGCGCAGGAGGGGCGGCAGAATGTCGCACAGCACCACCGCAAAACCCAGCCACGGCAGCATCTCCCGCAGACCCAGCACCGAGGGGCCGGGGTCAAGGCTGAGGGCACGGCGCAGCTGCCGCACCTGGGCATACCACCCCACCCACCGGGCCAGCCAAACCAGCAGATAGACCGGCACATAGAGGAGCAATGTCACCCCCATGCCCAGCAGCGACCAGAATACCGCCACGGCGCATAGGCCGGTCATGACAAAATGAAGGATAGAGGGGAGAAGCAGAGCGGGCCAGGTGTCCTCAAAGGGGAGGGTGGCAAGGCCGATACAGCCTCCCAGACAAAAACCCGCCAAAAACTGCGCCAAAGCGGCCGGGGGATAGGAGCCGAACAGACGGATGGCGGTGTGGGTGGCGAAGGTGAGGGAGATGGGAGCGCCGATGGCGCAGGCGGAGATCCAGCCCACCAGAGCGGCGGCGGCAAAGGTGAGAAGCAGTCCCGCAATACCGCCCGCCAAAAAGCGGGAGAGAATGGTTTTCTTCATGGACTTCCCTCCTTACAGGCCCACGGCCTGCTTGATCTTTTTCACATAGCGCCGGGAGGCATAGGCGGTGACGCTGCCCAGGCTGATGCGGATGGTGCCGGTGATGGACAGATCCAGCGCTGTGATCCGGTCCAGATTGACGATCTCCGAGTGGGAAACGCGCACAAAGCGGCTGCCCTCCAGCATTGCTTCCAGCTCATACAGCCGCTGCTTCACGGTGTACACGCCGTCGGTGCTCTGGCAGCATACGCCCTTTCCGTCGGCATAAAAGCGGAGAATGTCCGCCAGAGGGAGCCGGATGGCCTGCTCCCCGGAGAAGACGGGGATGGTGCGCTCACCCTCCCGGCGGTGAAGCGCCCGGGACAGGGCCTGGACCTCGGGGGTGAGGGCAGGCGCGCGGATGACCACCTCCGGTTCGGTCAGTCCCGGCTCGATCTTCACGGTTACCTTCACGCCATCCCCTCCTTTTAAAATCATTATAGCCGCAAAGGGGACGCAAGTCCAGCCAATGGGGACAGTCGGTAAAAAATGAGGAATAGACGGCAGGAGCAAAAGAGAGTATAATAATGATAATGCGTACCGAAAAAATGATAGGGCCAGAAAGAAAAGGGGGAGACCTCTATGGGTGAGAGCTTGGGACTGTATTTGCACATTCCCTTTTGCCGCAGCAAGTGCGACTACTGCGATTTCTACTCTCTGGCGGGCCGGGAGGACCTCATGGACGGCTACCAGAAGGCGCTGCTGGCACACATTGCCGAGTGCGGCGATCTGGCGGGGAAAGAGGTGGTGGACAGCGTCTACATTGGCGGCGGCACCCCCAGCTGGTACGGGGCGCAGCGGATCTGCGCGCTTCTCAGTGCGGTGGGCCGGCGCTTCCGCCTGAGCCGTGACGCGGAGATCACCATGGAGGCCAATCCGGACAGCGTGATGCTGAAGGACCTCAGGAAGCTGCGCCGTGCGGGGGTGAACCGCATCTCCATGGGCGCCCAGTCCGCCCACAACAGCGAGCTGGCCTGCATCCACCGCCCCCACACCTTTGAGCAGGTGGAGCAGGCAGTGGAGGCGGTGCGAAAGGCCGGGATCAAAAACCTCAATCTGGACCTCATTTACGGCCTGCCCGGACAGACCGAGGAGAGCTGGCACGAGAGTGTGGAGCGGGTGCTGGCGCTGGAGCCGGAGCACCTGTCCTGCTACGGACTCACCCTGGAGGAGGGGACGCCCCTGGCCCGCCGTGTGGAGGCGGGGGAGGTGCTGCCCGACGACGATATGCAGGCCGAGCTCTATCTTTGGACGGTGGAGCGGCTGAGGCAGGCGGGCTACCTGCAGTACGAGGTGTCCAATTTTGCCAGGATGGGTTTTCAGTCCCGCCACAATCTGAAGTACTGGATGGGGATGCCCTACATGGGCATCGGCGTCGCCGCCCACTCCGATTTCGGCGGCTGCCGCTACTCCTATGTGTCCGATGTGGAGGGGTACATCCGCGGCGTGCTGGAGGGCGGCGAGCTGCTGGACAGCTCGGAGCGCATCCCGGAGCGGGAGCGGGGGAGCGAGTATTTGATGCTCCGCCTGCGCACCGTCCACGGCATTGAGCAGTGGGAGTACCGGCGCACCTACTTCATGAACTTCGACCCCATCGCCGCCAGACTGCAGGAATATGAGCAGCGGGGGTGGGCGGAGTGCTCCGGGGGGCGCTGGCACTTCACGCCGGAGGGTTTTCTGCTGTCCAACCGCCTCATCGGGGAGCTTTTGGAGCTGCAGGAGGCGGCCACGCTGGAGAATACATTGGAAAAAGTGCACGGAAATCAGATCCCCGGGAGATAATACCGGACGCATTGGGAACAATAGCAAATGAGGTGATTTTGCTATGAAGCTGACCAATGAGGAGTACGGAAAATTTGTCAGGGACAGAGCGCCTTCCTCCCCTCTGGGCAGGGATATGCTCTGGGCATTTTTGGTGGGCGGTCTGATCTGCGCCGGCGGGCAGGGGTTGTCCGCCCTCTATCAGAGCTGGGGGGCCTCCAAGGATGACGCGGGCACATGGGTGTCCATCACCCTGGTGTTTCTGGCCTCCCTGCTCACCGGTCTGGGAGTGTTTGACGACATCGCCAAGCACGCCGGAGCGGGCACCCTGGTGCCCATCACCGGCTTCTCCAACGCCATGGTGTCCCCCGCTCTGGAGTTCAAGCACGAGGGCTTCGTCACCGGCACCGGGGCCAAGCTCTTCACCGTGGCGGGACCGGTGCTGGCCTATGGTCTGACCGCCAGTGTG
>JAQXJQ010000197.1 GCA_029009035.1 Oscillospiraceae bacterium
CGCGACGAGGCCCGTCACGGCAAGGCTCTGGAGGGTCTGCTGAAGCGTTATTTTCGCTAAGCGGGAAACACCTGCTGTAGATTCGGCGGCGCTGCGCAATCTGACCTACGGTCTGTTTGTTCTCACTGCGAAGGACGGAGAAAAAGACAACGGGTGCATTTCAAATACCGCAATTCAGGTAGGCTCTGACCCCACCCGGATCGCCGTGTCCGTCCAGATGGGCAACCTGACCCGTGAACTGATCGAGAAAACAGGCAAGTTCAATGTGAACGTACTGGCAGAAGATGTTCCCTTTGAGACCATCCGGCACTTCGGAATGCAGTCCGGCAGGGATGTGGACAAGTTTGCCGATTTTTCCGCCGTAAAGCGCAGCCGCAACGGCCTGCTCTATCTGACGGAGAACGTCAACGCCATGTTCTCTGTCGATGTGAAGGACAGTCTGGATTTGGGCAGTCACATGATGTTCATCGGTGAGGTCACCGAATCGAAGGTTCTGGGCAAGGCGCCGTCGTGCACCTATGCCCACTACCACAAAGCCATCAGGCCGAAGTCCTGAGCACGGCCCGTCACAGCAAGGCTCTGGAGGGGCTGCTGAAGCGCTGCTTCAAGTAAGAACTCGCAAAAAAGGACTGCTGCAGAATGTTCTGTTCTGCAGCAGTCCTTTCTGTTTGTCTCCGACGGGTGACTTTCTGCCCGACCAGAAAGTCACCAAAGAGTCGCTTAAGGGTTGCCGCCCTTAAGAAACCCGCTTTTCACACTTCGGTTTCATCAACCATCACCGGCGCACTGAGAGGGATACCCTGTCTGCTTCGTATTTGCTGCCGCACAGCTCAGTGGCAAGGCTGTCCAGCGCCCCAGGATACCGCGCCTGGCTTGAGGCGTGTTGTGGGTAGACTGGGCACCGAAGAGGGTAAGCACGAAGCGCAGCGGAGAAACCGCTTGAGACACTCCGCCCACATCGCCGACTTGAGGTAGGATCGTATCGTACTGCGCGGCAGGATCCATAAGGGCGCAGCCCTTATGCGTGTTTTTAGTTTCTTTTTGCACGGGTAAAAAGAAACTCGCCCGCAGGCGAAACAACCCCTTCATCACGGCTTACAGCTTTCCCTTATACAAGGGAGGCTTCTGGCGCACCCACAATGACTGCCGCATCAACGCAAGAGCCCGTTGCAGAGCGATAGTTCTGCAACGGGCCCTTTCTGTTTGTCGTCTTCGTATTATCTTGCCGCCATGAATGCCTCGATCTCGTCGGGGTCGCGGATGATGTCGGCGGAGAGGACCTTGCAGCCCTCCTCGGTGATCATCAGGTCGTCCTCAATGCGGATGCCGATCTCCCACTCGTCGATGTAGAGGCCGGGCTCGTCGGTGATGACGCTGCCGGGCGCCAGCTTCACGCCATCCACCGTCACATCATGGAAATCAATGCCCAGATGGTGGGACACGCCGTGCATATAATACTTGCCGATCTCGCTCTCCTCAGAGATGAGGCCCAGCTCCATACACCCCTCGGCCAGCACCTTTTTGCAGATGTCGTTCAGCTCCCGGGTGGTCATGCCGGGGCGGGCCTGCTTTGCCACCTCACGGTTGGCCTTCAGCACGATGTCGTAGACCTGCCGCTGGCGGGGAGAATACTTGCCGTTCACGGGGTAGGTCCGGGTGATGTCGGAGCAGTAGCCCTCGTACTTCACGCCCAGGTCCAGTAGGATGAGGGTGCCGTCCTCGCAGGTCTCACGGTTGGTCTCATAGTGGAGCATACAGCCGTTCTTGCCGCTGCCGGCAATGGTGTCGAAGGAAGGCCCCTCAGAGCCCAGATAGCGGATCATGTGCTCATAGTTGGCCTGCACCTGATACTCCTTCATGCCGGGCTTCAGGGTCTGCATCACGCGCTCCAGGCCCTGGCGGGTGATGTCAATGGCAGCGGAGATCATGGCCTCCTCGTCGGCGTCCTTCTCCATGCGCATCTCAGCCACCATGCCCCACAGGCTGCGCACGGTGATGCCGGGATGGGCAGCAGCAAACTCCTGGGCCTTGGCAAGATTGTAGTCGGGCAGGTCCTTGGACTGGTGGCGGTAGCAGTCGAAGTAGCAGGTGGTGAAGTCCACCGCGTTCAGCAGATAGTCGGTCTCGGCCTCAAAGCGGTCCACAAAGCGGACATCTTCCACCTGAGCGGTCTGCTTAGCCTCCTCCACAGTGACCATCTTGCCCGTCCAGCGCTCCGCTGCGGGGTCGGCCTGCTCGATGTAGAGGGTGGTGGTGCGCTTATCGGCATACTTGCGCATGACCAGGATCATGTTCTCCCGGCGCAGGCCGGTGAGGTAGAAGAAATTGCGGTTGGCCTCAAAGGGGTGGTAGGCGTCGGCGCTGATATGGAGGGGCGCGCCGGAGCAGAGGATCAGCAGGGAGTTGTCCGCCATCCGGTCAAAAACGCGGCTTCTTCTTGCTTCGTAGTTCATAGGTCATTCTCCTTTTGCCGGTTCTTTCTGTTCGGCTTTGTTTTTTCCATTATAGCACATATTTTCTCAAAGGGAAGCTCCAGATTCAAGCTCCCGGCACACCGGCTTTTCGCGCCATATGGCGAAACGCGGCGAGGCTTTTGACAAACTGAGCCCCCGGATCCCTTGGGACCCGGGGGCTCAGATCAGTTCTTCCGGAACAATTACAGCTCAACGGCAGCCAGGTAACCGCTTCTGGTGGCCTGATCCACCTTGCTGGGCTTGATGGCGTCGCCGATTACGGTGACGGGGATGTCACCAGCGGCCTGCTTCAGAGCATCCACGGGCACAGAGCGCATACCCAGTGCGTAGAGGACGGTGTCGGCCTCCAGAGTCTTCTCATTGCCGTCGGGCAGGAGAACCTTCACATAGTCCTTGCCGATCTCCAGACAGCGGGTATTCTCCAGCAGGGTCATGTGCTCCTTGGCCATCTCCTTGGCCAGAGCCTCGCGGTACATGCCGTAGGCCTCGTTAGCCACACGGGGGAGCATCTCCACCACGGTGACCTCATGGCCGGTCTTGGCCAGGAACAGGCCCTGCTCGGCGCCGATGAGGCCGCCGCCGATCATGACCACCTTCTTGCCGGGCACCACATTGCCGCGGTAGGCCTCCAGAGACTGGTAGGCGTTCTCGATGCCGGGGATGGGAGGCGTGACAGGGGCGGCACCGGTGGCGATGATGATGTGGTCGGGAGCGATCTCGGCGATCACATCGGCGTTCACCTCGGTATTCAGGCGCACCTCGATGTCACGGCGCTTCACCTCGCCCACCATCATGTTCTTAAAGTTCATCAGGTCGGGCTTGTCGGTGTCCACATCGGTGAAGAAGAGCATACCGCCCAGATAGTCGGTCTTTTCGGCCAGAACTACCTTGTGACCCCGGTCGCAGGCGGTCATAGCAGCCTGCATACCAGCCACGCCGCCGCCGACCACCAGGACCTTCTTGCTGGTCTTGGCGGGCTCCAGCTCATAGGGGTCGAAGGGCAGGTTAGCCAGGGGGTTGATGGTACAGGCACCCACATGCTTGGCCAGCTCCACGCTGTCGAAAGGCAGGTCGGTGTAGCCCTCCTCGGGAGAGCCGGGGAAGCACTTGAAGCAGCGCAGGCAGCGGCGGATGCGGTCCTCCTCGCCGTTGCGGGCCTTGTTGGCCAACTCGGGGTCGGCCAGGCTCTGACGGCCCAGAGCGATGTAGTCTGCCTGTCCGCTGGCAAT
>JAQXJQ010000198.1 GCA_029009035.1 Oscillospiraceae bacterium
GGACGGCATTGCTCCCGCCCGCCGCGGCGTGCCTCAGATCGAGGTCACCTTCAACATCGACGCCAACGGCATCGTGGAGGTCTCCGCCAAGGATCTGGGCACCGGCAAGGAGCAGCACATCACCATCACCTCCTCCACCAATATGTCCAAGGAGGACATCGATAAGGCTGTCCGCGAGGCCGAGCAGTTCGCCGCCGAGGACGCCAAGCGCAAGGAAGAGGTGGATACCCGCAATCAGGCCGACCAGATGGTCTACCAGACCGAGAAGACCCTGGAGGAGATGGGCGACAAGCTGCCCGCCTCCGACAAGGCCGGTGTGGAGGGCGCTCTGAACCACCTGAAGGAGACCCTGAAGGGCAACGACACCCAGGCCATCAAGAACGCCACCGAGGAGCTGACCAAGGCATTCTACGCCGTCAGCGAGAAGCTGTATCAGCAGCAGGGCGGCCAGCCCGGCGGCCCCGACATGGGCGGCGCCAACTGCGGCGGCAACTGCGGCGACTGCGGCAACGGCGGCGACAACGTGGTGGATGCCGACTACGAAGTGGTCGATGATGACAACAAGTAATTGAAACACTCTGCGGAAACGGGCGGGGCCGCAGGCCCCGCCGTAGACCGTCGAGAAAGTCGGATCTCCCTGCACGAAGTGCAAGAGCCTCGCAGAGTTCCGTCATCCGCAGATGACGGAATAAAGTGAAATCCGTTTTTTCTGAGGACATGCGCCTCAGAAAAAACACTTCTCAGTTCGCAAGCGTGCGAGCATAGCGAGTGCGCAGAAGCGAACTGCATCCCATCGAAGAAATGCTTGCATTTCTGAGAAGCGTGTCGAAGTATTTCGACACGCTGAGGCGGGGCCGCAGGCCCCGCCGTTTCCCATGCAAAGAGGTGAACATAGATGCCTGAACAGAAGCGAGATTACTATGAAGTCCTGGGGGTCTCCAAGACCGCCACGGATGAAGAACTGAAAAAGGCATACCGCAAACTGGCAAAGCAGTATCACCCGGACATGAACCCCGGCAACGCGGAGGCGGAGGCCAAGTTCAAGGAGGCCAACGAGGCCTACGAGGTGCTCTCCGACAAGGAGAAGCGGGCCAAGTATGACCAGTTCGGCCACGCGGGCGTGGATCCCAACTTCGGCGCCGGCGGCTTTGGCGGCGGCGGATTTGATATGGGCGATCTGGGAGACATTTTCGGCTCCTTCTTTGGCGGCGGCTTCGGCGGCTTCGGCGGCCAGCAGCGGCAGGCCAATCCCAACGCTCCCCAGCGGGGGGCCTCTCTCCGGGCCAATCTGACCATCACCTTCGAGGAGGCCATGAGCGGCTGCGAGAAGGAGATCAATCTGACCCGTCAGGAGAACTGCGAGAGCTGCCGCGGTACCGGCTGCGCCAACGGCGCCACCGCCGAGATCTGTCCCGACTGCCGCGGTACCGGCCAGGTGCGCGTCCAGCGGGGCGCAGGCGGCTTTGCCTTTACCACCACCGCCCCCTGCTCCAGGTGCCGGGGCAGCGGTAAGATCATTCATCAGCCCTGCCCCGACTGCCATGGCGAGGGTCAGGTGCGCCGCCAGCGCAAGATCCGGGTGAAGATCCCCGCCGGTATCGACGACGGCCAGTCCATCTCCATGCGGGGCGAGGGCAACCACGGCGCCAACGGCGGCCCTGCCGGTGATCTGCTCATCAACGTCACCGTGCGGCCCGACTCCCGGTTACAGCGGGACGGCTACGACCTCTATCTGGAGCAGCCTGTGTCCTTTACCCAGGCCGCTCTGGGCGCCGAGCTTCAGATCGACACCATCGACGGCAAGGTGAAGTGGACCCTCCCCGCCGGCACTCAGACCGGCACCACCTTCCGCCTGCGGGGCAAGGGCGTGCCCGAGATCCGCGGCCGGGGCCGGGGCGACCAGTATGTCACCATCCGGGTGCAGGTGCCCGTCAACTTTACCGAGGAGCAGCGGGAGGCCCTGCGTGCCTATGCCGAGACCATGGGCGAGGGCCACGACCGGGCCACCCCGGTGAAGGACTTCTTTGAGAAGACGCGCAGGAAAAAGTGATAAAAGGTGCCCGCTGCAGAGTGAAAGTTCACTCTGCAGCGGGCTCTTTCGTGTCCGCTCAGAAACGGAAATAGATGAAGGGGTTATAGGAAGAGCTGATGATGAAGATGAGGCACAGCACGGCCAGGCCCAGGTGCAGGACATGGGAGACGGCAACGCCCAGAGCATTGTCGGGCAGACGCACCTTTTTGGCGATGGGGAGCATACACACAAGGCCCAGGGGCAGCCAGAGCACGGCGTCGAGAATGCCGGAGTTGACGGCCACGGCGTCAAACCAGTTGGTGGGCTGCCAGACGAACATCATCTTCAGGGCGTGGAGCAGCCGGCCGAAGTCGGTGAGGTTGAACAGCACCCAGCCCACCACCACCAG
>JAQXJQ010000199.1 GCA_029009035.1 Oscillospiraceae bacterium
CCGACGGCATAAACGCCCTGTCCGCGCATATGAATGTGTTGGACGACCGCCGGGGGCGCGCCACCGTGCTCACGCCCCACGAGGGAGAGTTTGCCCGACTGCGGGGCGCCTTGAACGGCGAGAGCCGCCTCCGGGCCGCCCGGGAGTTTGCGGTGGGGCATGGCTGCGTGCTGGTGCTCAAGGGCCATGATACGGTGACGGCGGCGCCAAACGGACGGTGCCGGGTGAACACCACCGGCAATTCCGGTATGGCCAAGGGAGGCTCCGGCGATGTGCTGGCAGGCATGATCCTCACCCTGCTGGGACAGGGTGTCAGCCCGGAGAATGCTGCGGCCTGCGCCGTGTGGCTCCATGGACGCGCCGGCGACCTGGCGGCAGAGAGCAAGGGGGAGCATGGGATGATCCCCGGCGACCTCATTGAGCGCATCCCCTGTGCCATTGGGGAATTATTGCGGTAAACGGGGATCACATCCCGCGTTTGCCCCGAAAGGAAGAGAGCGAGTGCGCAGGACTTTGTCTTGTGTACTGATGATGACCCTGCTGCTGTGTGCCTGCGGCGGGAAAGAGAAGGGCGGAGCGGAGCAGCTGGCGGCCCGGATCCGGGCGGAATACCTGTCCGCCGCGGAGGTGCACGCCGAAGCGGAGCTCTCCGCCGTATACGGGGAAGAGGTATTTGACTTCACCGTGGATGTCCGGTGGCGGCGGGAGGGCGAAACGGTCCTCACCGTGACGGAGCCGGAGATGCTCTCGGGCGTCACCGCCCGCATCCGGGAAAAGGAGACCCTGCTGGAATATGACGGCGCGGGTCTGTCCCTGGGTATGCTGGACCCCGGCGGGCTCACGCCGGTGTCGGCGATGCCGGCCATGATGGAACAGATCACCACGGGCTATATGGCCCGATGTACCTGGCAGGGGGAGGGGGAGCAGCGGCAGCTTGCCGTTTTGTGCCGCGACCCCGACGCTCCGCCCCAACAGGGGGTGGAATATATGCTGTATTTCGATCCCGGCGACCACGCGCTGCTGCGCGGTGAGGTGAGCGTGGACGGACAGCTGCGCCTGACAGCGATACTAAGCGGATTTACTATGGAGTTGACAAAGAATGAGACCGGAAGAGACGAGAACGTGGGCTGAGATCGATTTCTCCAGCCTGGAGCATAATTACCGCCAGCTGCGCGCCTGCGCTCCCCGCAGCAGGTTTCTGGGCATCGTGAAGGCGGACGCCTACGGCCACGGGGCGGTGCCGGTGGCCAGAAAGCTGGAGCAGCTGGGTGCGGATTATCTGGCGGTGGCCTGTCCCACCGAGGCCATGGAACTGCGGGATGCCGGCATTCAGACGCCCATCCTCCTGCTGGGGGCCACCCCTCCTGAGCTGGCGGAGATGGTGGTGGAGCACGGCCTGACCCAGACCGTGAGCACCATGGAGCTGGCCCAGGCCCTCTCCCAGGCGGCGGAGAAGCTGGGCAAAAAGGCAAAGGCCCACCTGAAGCTGGATACCGGCATGAGCCGGCTGGGCCTGCTGGCCCACGAGGCGAAGGAGGCGGCGGAAAAGGCGGCGCAGCTGTGCCGCGTGCCCGATGTGGAGTTTGAAGGGGTGTTCACCCACTTCGCCAATGCCGACGAGGACGGGGACTACACCAGGCTCCAGTTCACCCGCTTTATGGATACCCTGGAGGAGCTGGAGAAGGGGTATGGGATCACCTTTGCCATCCGCCACTGCGCGGCCAGCGCGGCGGTGCTCAATTACCCCTGCACCCATCTGGATATGATCCGGCCCGGGATCGCGCTCTACGGCCACTACCCCGATCCCTCCTGCAGGCGGCCGGGCGGCCCGGAGCTGCGGCCTGTGATGACCCTGAAAAGCCGTGTGGCCGCAGTGCGTGAGCTGCCGGAGGGCACTCCGGTGAGCTACGGCTGCACCGCCCGCATGGAGAAGCGGGGCAGGGTGGCGGTGGTGCCCATCGGTTATGCCGACGGACTGCACCGCGGCCTGTCCAACCGGGGCTGCCTCTGGCTGGACGGAAAGGCGAGACCCATTCTGGGCCGGGTGTGCATGGATATGTGCATGGTGGCGCTGGACGAGGACGCCCGGGTGGAGCCGGGGGATGTGGCAGAGGTCTTTGGCTGCCATATGCCGGTGGAGAAGCATGCCGATCTGCTGGGGACCGTCCAGTACGAGCTTTTGTGCGCCGTGTCCCCCAGAGTGAACCGCATCTATCTGGATTGACCGACCGGAGGGAAAGGGAATAGAATAAGACAGGAAGCGCGGTGGTATAAAACCCGCCGTTCCGTGGGAGAATGATAGTACCCGGGGTGACCGGGGACTATATCCGGCGGAGAGTGAGATCCTGTGGACAACAGCAGTGTGAAACGCGGCGATATTTATTACGCCGACCTCAGTCCGGTGGTGGGCAGCGAGCAGGGGGGAGTCCGACCCGTGCTCATTGTCCAGAATGACACCGGCAACAAGCACAGCCCCACGGTGATCGCCGCGGCGATCACCTCGCAGACCGGGAAGGCGAAGCTTCCCACCCATATCACATTGACGGCCAACAGCGTTGGGCTGCCAAAGGACTCGATCGTGTTGCTGGAACAGGTGCGGACATTGGACAAACGGCGGTTGAGGGAACATATGGGGCGGGTGGATGACAAAGTGATGCGGCAGGTGGACAACGCCATCGCCGTGAGCTTCGGCCTGCATATGGACACATTGGTATGAGCTCAGCATCCCGCCCCGGGCAGACCGGGGTGGGGTGCCCTGCGAAAGGAGTACATATGAAACAGAAATGGGAAATTGCGATCGCGGCCGGATGCGCGGCGCTGGCGATCACCGGAGCCTATGCCGCCGCGGCGGCCGCCGCCGGCAGCGAGGGCGATCCCCTGGTCACCTTGGGATACCTGAAAAATGTGTTTACCGGCCAGGTCCAGACCATGGTGGACGAGACCGTGGCCGCGGAAAAAGAGCAGGCCCAGACCCAGCTGGACGCCGCCATTCAGGATTGGGACGCGCAGGTCAGCCAGGCGGTGAGCGATGCGCTGAACCGCCCTCAGACGGAGACCCCCGCCGTCTTTACTTCTGTTTCCGGGGAGAAGGTGAGCGTCACGACCGGCTGTGAGATCATTGTGCGCTCCGGAAGCCCCGTCTGCTCCGTGGCGCTCATCGATCAGACCGATGGGGCCACCCTGGCGGCAGGCAGCGTGCTCAAGGCAAACCATCTCTATCTGGCCGCCTCCGACGGCGTCCTCTCCCCCAAGCCCGGCGACCTCACCGGCGTGGTCAAGGATGGCCCGCTGAATGTGCGCTCCGGCGCGGGAAAGACCTATTCCCGGGTGGGCACCCTCCAGAAGGGCGCCGCGGTGAAGGTGCTGGACCGCAGCACCGCCGGTTGGTACAAGGTCTCCGACGGGACCATCACCGGCTATGTATCCTCCGACTACATCACCCTCAATCCGGTGGGCAGCAGCGGCCCCTTCGGGCTGATGCTCCGGGGCGGATACACGGTGTAACACAAACGCGCAGATCCCGGCCGGGGTGGCTTTCCGCCCGGCCGGGATCTTTTGCTCTTGACAATGCGAACAAATGTACTATAATACAAGTACAAATGTTCGATTGGAGGGAGAGCCAGTGGATGTGATGGACAAGCTCACCATCCTGACCGATGCGGCCAAGTATGACGCCGCCTGTACCTCCAGCGGCCTTGACCGGGCGGCGCGGAAGGGAAGCTTGGGCTCGACGATGGCTGCCGGATGCTGCCATACCTTTTCGGCGGACGGCAGGTGTGTCACCCTGCTCAAGGTGCTCATGACCAACGCCTGCGCCTATGACTGCCAATACTGCGTCAACCGCCGCTCCAACGATGTGCGGCGCACCACCTTTACGCCCAGGGAGCTGGCGGATCTCACCATTGAATTCTACCGCCGCAATTACATCGAAGGACTGTTTCTCTCCTCGGCAGTGCTGGTGAGCCCGGATTACACCACCGAGCGGATGATCGAGGCCCTTCGCCTGCTGCGGGAGGTCTATCATTTCGGCGGCTATATCCACGCCAAGGCCATTCCGGGGGCGGACCCCCTGCTCACCCAGCGGCTGGGGATGCTGGCGGACCGGCTCAGTGTGAACATCGAGCTGCCCTCGGAGCAGAGCCTGTCCCTGCTGGCACCGGATAAGAAAAAGGGGAGCATTCTCAGGCCCATGGCCCAGATCCGGGACGGCATCACGCAGTCCAGGACCGAGCTGGCCAAGACCCGCCATGCGCCCCGTTTTGCTCCCGCGGGACAGTCCACCCAAATGATCATCGGCGCCACCCCGGAGAGCGACCGCCACATTCTCATGCTCACCCAGGGCCTCTATGACAAGTACCGCCTCAAGCGGGTGTTTTACTCCGCCTATATGCCCGTGTCGGACAGCAAGCTGCTGCCGGCGCCCGTGGATTTCAAGCCGCCCCTGCTGCGGGAGCACCGGCTCTATCAGGCGGATTGGCTGCTGCGGTTCTACCACTTCCGGGCGGAGGAGATCCTGGAGGAGGATCAGCCGGATTTCGATCCCAGGGTGGACCCCAAGTGCTCCTGGGCGCTGCGGCACATGGAGCAGTTCCCTGTGGAGGTGTCCAAGGCGGACTATGAGACCCTGCTTCGGGTGCCGGGGATCGGCGTGACCTCCGCGCGGCGCATTCTGGTGGCCCGGAGGGCGGCCCCCCTCAGCTTCGACACCCTGAAAAAGGTGGGGGTGGTGCTGAAGCGCGCCCAGTATTTCATCACTTGCCAAGGGAAACTGCTTCCCGGGCTGCGGGTGCGGGAGGATCACATCCTGGGCCACCTGGCGGCCCTGGAAAAGCCCCTGCTGATGGACGCCATGCCGGAGCAGATCTCCCTGTTTGAAGGGGAGGCGGGGGCATGAGAGAGGTCTGCTACGAATACGACGGCACATTTGCAGGCTTTCTCACCTGCGTGTTTTACAGCTATGCCAACCGGGAGGAGGCGGTGTGCTTCCAGACGCCGGAGGAGACGGGCTACACCCTCTGGCCCACCCGCCGGATCGACACCGAGGAGGACAAGGCACAGCGGGTCTACCGCTCCATCGCTCCGAAGATGGGCGGCGAGGCGGCGGAGCTGGTGTGGCGGGCATTTCTCACCTGCCTTCCGGAGCGGGAGGTGCACATCTACCGCTTTCTGCGCTACGGCTATGAGCGGGGCACCCAGGCCATCCGGGATCTGGGGGACGAGCGGGTCTATATCCTGCACAGGGCGGTGCGCCATCTGGGGCAGGAGGCCCATCTTCTCACAGGCTTTGTGCGCTTTGCCGATTTTGACGGGGTGCTCATGGGGGAGATCGAGCCGAAAAACCGGGTCCTGCCCCTGCTGCGGCGGCATTTTGTGAGCCGGTACAATACCGAGCGGTTCCTCCTCTACGACCGCACCCACAGGGAGACGCTGGTGTACAGCGGGGGACAGTGGGCCATTGTCCCGGTGGAGGGGGTCACCCTGCCCCCGCCGGGGGAGGAGGAGCTGCGCTATCGCAGGCTGTGGCGGAAATTCTACGACACCATCGCCATCGAAGGACGCCTCAACCCCAAATGCCGCATGACCCATATGCCCAAGCGCTACTGGGGCACCATGACGGAATTTCAGACCGACGAGGGCGTACAGCGCGCGCTGTAATAAAGCAACGGGGCTGCTGCTTATTGTTCCTTCTGCAGCAGCCCTTTCTGTTTGTCTCCGACGGGTGACTTTTGTCATTGTGACAAAAGTCACCAAAAACACACTTAAGGGCTGCCGCCCTTAAGAAACCCGCTTGATACACTTCGGTTTCATGGGCCATCACCGGCGCACGAAACTGGACACAACGGCAGCTTCGTACCTGCTGCCGCACAGCTCGGTGGCAAGGACACTCAGCGCCCCAGGATACCGCGCCTGGCTTAAGGCGTGTTGTGGGTAGGCCGGGCACCGCAGAGGGTAAGCACGAAGCGCAGCGGAGAAATCGCTTGAGACACTCCGCCCAAGACGCCGACTTGGGGTCGGACTCCACCGTACTGCGCGGTGGGATCCATAAGGGCGCAGCCCTTATGCGTGTTTTTGGTTTCTTTTTGCACGATCAAAAAGAAACTCGCCCGCAGGCGAAACATCCCTTTCGTCAAGGACCATTACTTTTCCTTATCAACGCAAGAGCCCGCTGCAGAGCGATAGTTCTGCAACGGGCTCTTTTCTTAGGAAAGCTGCCTGTACATGGCGTCGGCGCCGTCCTTGCCCACGATCTCGGCGGTGGAGAGCACCTCCACACGGATGAGCTTTTCGCCGAACTTCAGTTCCAGAATGTCGCCCACCTTCACATCGTAGGACGCCTTGACCGGGCGGGAGTTGGCGGTGACGCGGCCGCTGTCGCAGGCCTCGTTGGCCACGGTGCGCCGCTTGATGAGGCGGGAGACCTTCAGCCATTTGTCCAATCGCATCGGGGATCCTCCTTTCCAGGGGAAAATACACACAGGCAGGGCAATGTGCCCTGCCTGCGCAATCAGTCTGATTACTTGGAGATGGTGTCCTTCAGAGCCTTGCCGGCCTTGAACACGGGGAGCTTGGAAGCGGGGATCTTGATCTCGGCCAGAGTGCGGGGGTTGCGGCCGACGCGGGCGGCGCGGGTCTTGACCTCGAAAGAGCCGAAGCCGACCAGCTGGACCTTCTCGCCCTGGGCCAGGGACTCGGTGATCACATCGATGGCGGCGCTGACGGCGGCCTCGGAATCCTTCTTGGACAGGCCGGTCTTCTCAGCCACGGCGCTGATGAGCTCTGCTTTGTTCATGTGTAAATTCCTCCTAAATCTCTAACTGCAAAATGATATCACTTAAGGCGCGAAACCTATAAGTTACAGGGTTATTGGTGCTTGACCCGGTCCCAAACGGACACCAGCTCGTCCAGAGGGACTTCCTCCATGGCTCTGCCGGAGGCGAGGACGGCCTCCTCCACCCGGCGAAATCGGGCGGAGAACTTCTCGCAGGCGGCGTGGAGGGCCATTTCCGGGTCAACATGGAGGGCACGGGCCAGATTGGCGGTGACAAAGAGCAGGTCGCCCAGCTCCTCGGCCACATCGCCGTCGCCCTTCATGGCGGCGTGGACCTCGGCCACCTCCTCGTCCAGCTTGCCCAGCTGGCCGGAGGGATCGGGCCAGTCAAAGCCCACCTTGGCGGCCTTCTTCTGCATCTTCTCCGCGCGCCACAGGGCGGGGAGGGAGCGGGCCACGGAGTCCACCGAATCGGCCTGGGTCTGCTGGCCTTTCTCGGCCTTCTTCAGCTCCTCCCAGTTGGAGAGGATCTCGTCGGTGGAACCCACCTGCACCGAGCCGAATACATGGGGGTGGCGGTAAATGAGCTTTCTGCACACGCCGTCGGCCACATCGTTCAGATCGAATTGACCGGCGTCCTCCTCGATAGAGGCATGAATTACGACCTGCAGAAGGACATCGCCCAACTCCTCCTTCAG
>JAQXJQ010000200.1 GCA_029009035.1 Oscillospiraceae bacterium
GCGGTTAAGACACCGCCCTTTCACGGCGGTAACACGGGTTCGAGTCCCGTACGGGTCACCAATATGGAGGCTTAGCTCAGCCGGTAGAGCGCTTGCTTCACACGCAAGAGGTCACAGATTCGAGTTCTGTAGTCTCCACCAATCAAAAACCCTTAAAGCCGAATGGCTTTAAGGGTTTTATTTTTTGTCCCAATTCGACCGCATGTTCCCGGATATGCAGTGCGTTCAAAGGCTCCCCTGTGTAAGGGGAGCTGTCAGCCGCCAGGCTGACTGAGGGGTTGTAAATCGGTCAGAAGTGAACATCCATTAAAAATCAGTGCTTTCCCCGCAAAAACAATCCCTCCGTCACGGCTTCGCCGTGCCACCTCCCTTTGCACAAGGGAGGCTTTGGAACCGCAGCGGCATTGGGAAGCCGAAGGAGTTTGTGGCGGAGGTTATCGGCGGTAGCCCCGCAGCAGCCGCTCCACGAAGGTACGGGTGGCCTGCCGCAGATCGTAGCTGCCCTCGTTGGTGCACCAGTGATAGGTGAGGCCCCGCACGGCGATGAACAGGAACTGCCCGAACTCCTCCGCGGAGCAGTCCGGCTGCAGCTCCCCCCGCTCCATTCCCTCACTGATCAGGGCGGTGAGCATGGGGTGCATCCCCTCGGGGGACCGGCGGTCAAAGCACTTGTTGTTGGAGTTGTAGATGAGCTTGGTGAGGGAGAGGCCGGTGTGCTCGCTGGAATAGTAGGCATAGTAGTCAAAAAAGCAGAGGATCTGCTCATAGACCGTGTCCTGCACCAGCCTGGGTGCCACCTCTTCCGTGAAAAAGCGGTCGGCCAGCTGATAGGTTTCGTAGAACACATCCAGCTTGGACTGGTAGTAGTTGTAAAATGTGCCGATGGACACCCCGGCTGCCTGCACGATGTCCCGGATGGTGATGGACTCGTATCCACGGGTGTTCAGCAGCTCCAGCGCGGTGTCGAACAACAGGCGCTTGGTGTCCTCCGCCTGCTGTTTTCTGGTCTTCTTTTCCATGGGCGTCACCTCTTTAACATACCTATGCATTATTATATCAAATCACGGGGCCGTTTCCAAGGGGGAATAAGGACACAAAGGCCCCGATTGCGGAGCAACCGGGGCGTTTGTGGGGAGAGGGAGGAAGAATATGCTTATTTTACGCCCAGCTCCTCCAGCATGAGGGGGACGACCTGAAACAGGTCGCCGCAGATGCCGTAGTCGGCCACCTCGAAGATGGGGGCGTCGGCGTTGGTGTTGACGGCGATGATGCATTCCGAGTCCTGCATACCGGCCTTGTGCTGGATGGCGCCGGAGATACCCAGGGCGATGTAGATGCGGGGGCGGACGGTCTTGCCCGTCTGGCCCACCTGATGGTCGGCGGAGATCCAGCCGGCGTCCACGCAGGCGCGGGAGGAGCCAACCACGCCGCCCAGGGCGGCGGCCAGCTGTTCCGCCAGCTCCAGACCCGGCTTGACATCCTTGCTGATGCCGAAGCCCACGCTGACCACCACCTCGGCGCCGCTGAGAGCCACGGCGGCCTTGGCCTGCTTCACCACCTCGGTGACCCGGGTGCGCAGGTCCTGCTCCCCCAGCTCCACGGGGCACAGCTCCACCTTGCAGGCGGCGGCCTTTGCCTCGTCGTAGGGGGCGCACTTCATGACGCCCGGGCGGACGGTGGACATCTGGGGACGGAAGCGGGGGCAGATGATGGTGGCCATCAGGTGGCCGCCGAAGGCGGGACGGGTCATCTTCAGGCCCTTGTCCTCCATGTCCCACTTCATACCCTCCACATCCAGGGTGGAGGTAGTCTTCAGAAACTCCTTGTACTTGGCCACATCCACATCCAGGTGGGTGCAGTCGGCGGTGAGGCCGGTGTGCAGACGGGCGGCGCAGCGGGGGCCCAGGTCACGGCCGATGTTGGTGGCACCGATGAGCACGATCTCCGGCTTCTTCTCCATGACGATGTCGCAAACCACCTTGCTGTAGGCGTCGGTGGTGTAATCCTTCAGCAGGGGGTGCTGGCAGACATAGACCCGGTCGGCGCCGTAGCCGCCCAGCTGTCTGGCCAGGGGCTCCACATTGTCGCCCAGCAGCAATCCGCACAGCTCCACGCCCAAATCGTCGGCCAGTTTGCGGCCCTCGGAGAGCAGCTCGAAGTCGGTGGTCATCAGTTCGCCGCCGCGCTGCTCACAAAACACCCACACGCCGTGGAAATCCTTGGGATCGGTATTCACAAAAGCAGACATTTCTCAGCCCTCCTTAAATGATGTGCTTTTCCGCCAGAGTGGCGAACAGCTTGCTCACGGCCTCCTTGCCGGAGCCCTCCAGCATGATGCCGGCGCCCTTCACCGGGGGAGAGAAGGACTTGTACACATTGGTGGGGGAGCCCTTCAGGCCGATGGTGTCCGGCTCGATGAGGGGTTCGTCCTTCAGCGTCTCGTAGTCAAAGACGGTGTAGGGCTTCTTGTCGCACTCCAGAATGCCCTTGACGGTCATGTAGCGGGGGGTGTTCAGCTCCTTGATGCAGGTGACCAGGCAGGGGGTCCGGACCTCGATGGTCATGTAGCCGTCCTCCAGCATACGCTTGACGGTGAGCTTGTTGCCCTCCTGCCTGATGTCGGCGGCGTAGGAGACCTGGGGGATGTCCAGCTTCTCGGCGATCTGGGGGCCGACCTGGGCGGTGTCGCCGTCGATGGCCTGGCGGCCGCAGAAGATGATGTCATCGCTCTCCAGACCGATGTGGTGGATGCCGGCGGCCACGATCTGGGAGGTGGCGAAGGTGTCGGAGCCGCCGAACTCACGGCCGGAGATGAGCACCGCCTCGTCGGCGCCCATGGCCAGCAGCTCGCGCAGCATGGACACGGCGGGAGGGGGGCCCATGGTGATGACGATGACCTTTGCCTCGGGGTTGGCTTCCTTCAGGGTGAGAGCGGCCTCCACGGCGTTGAGGTCGTCGGGGTTGATGATGGTGGCCATGGAGGCGCGGTCCATGGTGCCGTCGGCCTTGACCGCCACCTTGCCGGAGGTGTCGGGTACCTGTTTGACGCAGACAAAATATTTCATCCTGTTTCCCTCCTTACTTCAGCAGATTGCCGGAAATGACCATCTGCTGCACCTGGCTGGTGCCTTCGTAGATGCTGGTGATGCGGGCGTCGCGGTAGAACCGCTCCACCTTGTACTCCTTGATGTAGCCGTAGCCGCCGTGGATCTGGACGGCCTTGTAGGCCACCCGGTTGCACATCTCAGCGGCGAAGAGCTTACACATGGCGCACAGCCTGGAGCTCTCGGGGTCGCCGGCGTCCTTGCGCACGGCGGTGGAGTAGATGAGCTGACGGGCGGCTTCGATCTCGGTGGCCATGTCGGCCAGCATGAAGCTGATGGCCTGGAAGGAGGCGATGGGCTTGCCGAACTGCTTGCGCTCCTTGGCGTACTTGACGGACTCGTCCAGACAGCCCTGGGCGATGCCCAGCGCCTGGGCGGCCATGCCCAGACGGCCTCCGTCCAGGGTCTTCATGGCGGTGGCGAAGCCCTTGTGCAGGGGGCCCAGCAGGTCGCTTTTGTGGACGCGTACATCGTCCAGAATGATGTCGCTGGTGGGGTAGCCCTTGATGCCCATTTTCGCCTCGGGCTTGCCGCAGGACACGCCGGGGAGCTTCATGTCCACGATGAACATGGAGATGCCCTTGGAGCCCTTCTGGGTGGGGTCGGTCTTGGCGTAGATGACGGCGTAGTCGGCAAAGGGAGCGCCGGAAATGAAGGTTTTGCGTCCGTTGAGGACGAAGTAGTCCCCGTCCTGCACGGCGGTGGTGAGGGTGCCGCCGGCGTCGGAACCGGCGCCGGGCTCGGTGAGGCCGAAGACCAGGATCTTCTCACCCTTGGCCACGGGCACCACATACTTCTGCTTCTGCTCCTCGTTGCCGCAGTACAGCAGGGGGCCGGCGCCCAGGGAGTTGGAGGTGTTGGCGTAGATGGACAGGACGGGGGAGACCCGGGCGAACTCCTCCACCATGAGGGCGTAGGCCAGGGAGTCGCCCCCCTGTCCGCCGTACTCCACGGGGATCTTCACGCCCATCATGCCGTACTTGGCCATCTTGTTGTGGATGTCCCAATCGAACTCGCCGGTCTCCTCCAGACGGTCCAGCAGCTCGTCGGTGAATTCGGTTTCCGCAAACTGGCGGAACAGTTTTTGCATCATTTGATGCTTTTCGGAAAGGATCATGCTGTTGCCTCCTTATAGAATATGATTACTTGATATACTCGTTCAGTCCGCCCCAGGTCTCACAGAACAGGGCGGGATCCATGGTCTTGAGCTCGGGGGAGATCTCGGGGGTAAAGCCCATGTTGGCCAGGATATCCTTCTCCAGATCAAGCCCGGGGGCGATCTCGATGAGGGTCATCTTGTGGTCAATGAGTTTGAACACGGCGCGCTCGGTGATGTAGAGCACTTCCTGGTCGTCGGGAGCGTACCGGCCGGAGAAGGTGATCTGGCCCACCTTGTCCACAAACTTGCGGATGGTGCCCTCCTCCAGAATTTCCAGCTTGCCGCCGCCCACCTTCACCTTGGCCTTGCCCATCAGGGTGCCGGCGAAGATGACCTTGGGGGTGGTGGAGCTGATGTCGATAAAGCCGCCGGGGCCGGTGAGCCGGGAGCCCATTCGGCTGACGTTGTTGTTGCCGTCCTTGTCCACCTCGCCGATGCCCAGGCAGGTCATGTCCAGACCGCCGCCGCTGATGAGGTCGAACATCTCGTTGGGGGTGATGATGGCCTCGGGGTTGTAGGCACTGCCGAAGCTGGGCCGGGCCGAGGGGACGCCGCCCACCATGCCGCTCTCGGTACTCATGGTGATCCGGTCGGTCAGGCCCTCCTCGTTGACCACCTTGGCGATGTCGGCGGGCATGCCCACCCCCAGGTTGATGAGGTCACCCTTCTTCAGCTCCATGGCGCAGCGGCGGCAGATGACCTTCCGCTCATCCAGAGGCAGGGGCGCGATGGCGGTGAGGGGCTTGCGGATGTGGCCGGAGAAGGCGGGCTCCCAATAGTCGCCCTCCGCCTGCCAGCAGGACTTGGGGTCCCGGGCCTGCACCACATAGTCCACCAGGTTGCCGGGGATTTTGATGTCCTTGGGGTTCAGCGTTTCCTTTTTCGCCAGATACTCCACCTGAACGATGACGATACCGCCGCAGTTTTTCACGGCGTTGGCCACGGCAAAGCCCTCGTTGATGACGCTCTCGTGGGCGAAGGAGATGTTTCCGTTCTCGTCGGCGATGGTGCCGCGCAGCAGAGCCACATCGGGCTTGAAGGCGGGATAGAAGAGGTATTCCTCCCCTTCGAAGTTGACCAGCTTCACGATCTCGTCCTTGGCGCACTCGTTCATGCGTCCGCCTTCCACCCGGGGGTCCACGAAGGTGCCGAGACCTACCTTGGTGAGAAGGCCGGGGCGGTGGGCGCCGATCTCCCGCCAGAGGTTGATGATGACGCCCTGGGGCAGGCAGTAGCACTCCAGCTGATTTTTCCGCGCCTGGTCGCACAGGGTGAAGGCGCTGCCCACATGGGCGCTGGTCCATTTGCTGATGAGGCCGGGGCCGGCTTCCCCAAAGCGGGTGGCGCCGCGGTTGCCGTGGGCGGTGTCCGGCCCTTCGGGACGGGGACTGCGGTCCCAGCCGATAAAGGCGTTGCCATAGCCCCAGTCACCCATGGCGCTGCCCTGCTTCAAATTCAGGCCGCAGGGGTGGCCGGTTTCCGCAAAGCTGTCGCGAATGGCACAGGCGATCTCCTCCGCCCAGCCGGAAAGACCCATACCGGCAAGGCCCACTGTGGCGCCGTCCGGGATCAGCTTTGCCGCTTCGGCGGCAGTAATGAATTTTGCCACAAATACTCCTCCTCACAAGATGAATTTGTTCGCCGAACAGGTTCATTGAAATAATTGTGCTGCAAAAGTTCGCAAAAATCAAGGGGTTTTTGGAAAAATGTTGAAACTGCAGACATTTTTGTTTGGGTGAACAAATTCACCGAAGCATATTTGGCAAAAATGCAACACAGGGGCCCGCTGCGGAGCTTTCGCTCTGCAGCGGGCCCTTGCGCTGATGCGGCGATCATTGTGGGGTGCAGCCGCCTTGCCTCTCCCTATGGGAGAGGTGTCAAAAATCTTCGATTTTTGACGGAGAGGGCAGCTGGACCGATACCCTCTCAGTCACCGCCTTTCGGCGGCGACAGCTCTCCCAGAGGGAGAGCCAAGGGGCGCGCAAAAAAGCCTCTCCCGAAAAAAGGAAAAGCTGTAAGCCGTGATCAAGGGGTTCTTTTACCGCACTGCCCTTTCCTCGCAGCATAGCCGCTGCGGCCTACGCTAAAAATATGCCACCGGCATATTTTCTTAACGCTGCGGGGTGGCTCCCCGAAGGGCAGACGGAGGGAGAGAACAAAAACGGCACCGCATTCTCGATGTATCTCTCCCTCAGTCAGCTTCGCTGACAGCTCCCTCGTCAGAGGGAGCCTTCCCGTTGCCCGGACTACCCGCCACACGCCTTAAGCCAGGCGCGGCCTGGGGCGCCGGGTGTTCTTGCCAGCGAGCTGTGCATCAGCAAATACGAAGTTGCTATTGTATCCGGTTTCGTGCGCCGGTGATAGACGATAAAACCGAAGTGTGCCAAGCGGGATACATAAGGGTGCAACCCTTATGCGACTCTTTGGTGACTTTCTGGTCGATCAGAAAGTCACCCGTCGGAGACAAATAGCAGGGACTGTTGCAGAACGGAGCATTCTGCAACAGTCCCTTTTGACTCTGTTATTCCTCGCACTTGAAGTTGCTGGCGGGCTGCTTGCACAGGGGGCAGGTAAAGTCCGCGGGCAGCTCGTCGGCCTCGTGGACATAGCCGCACAGCTGGCAGACCCACTTTTTGGTGGCCTTGGGAGCCTCGCTCGCTGCCTCGGGGGCGGGCTCCGCCTTTTTGCCGGCGCAGAGCTCCTCGGCCAGGGCCTCCAGCTCGGCCTTGTTTTCACAGGTCAGGCCGGAGAGGATGCGCACGGTGTGCTCGGTCTCGGTGAGGTTCCTGCTGCCCTCCAGCAGGCCGCGCATCACCCGGGCGGCCTGAGGCGCCCAGGAGCCGTTCTCGATAAAGGCCACGGTCTTGTTCTGGAAGTTGCGCTCGGTGAGGTGGTGGATGAACTCCTTCATGAAGGGGAACACCTCGCCGTTGTAAGTCGTGGAGGCAAAGACCACCCGGTCATAGCGGAAGGCGTCCTCCACCGCTTCGGCCATGTCGCAGCGGGCCAGGTCGTTGACGGCCACCTTGCAGCCACGCTCCTCCAGCTTCCGGGCCAGCAGCTCCACGGCCTTTCTGGTGTTGCCGTAGACGGAGGTGTAGGCGATGACCACGCCCTCGCTCTCAGGCTGATAGGAGGACCAGGTGTTGTAGAGATCCAGATAGTAGCCCAGATTTTCGGTGAGCACGGGGCCGTGGAGAGGGCAGATCTTCTCAATGTCCAGGGTCTTGGCCTTGGCCAGCAGATTCTGGACCTGAGCGCCGTACTTGCCCACGATGCCGAAGTAGTAGCGTCTGGCTTCGCAGGCCCACTCCTCCTCCACATCCAGGGCGCCGAACTTGCCGAAGCCGTCGGCGGAGAAGAGGACCTTGTCGGTGCTGTCATAGGTGACCATGACCTCGGGCCAGTGCACCATGGGGGCGGCCACGAAGTTGAGGGTATGGCTGCCAAGAGAGAGGGCGCCGCCGTCGGCCACCACCAGGCGGCGGTCACAGAAGTCGGTGCCGTAGAAGTTATACAGCATGGTAAAGGCGCGGTCGGAGGAGACGATGATGGCGTTGGGATAGGTGCGCATGAAGGTCATGATGCTGGAGGAGTGGTCGGGCTCCATGTGCTGGACGATGAGATAGTCCGGCTCACGGCCGTTCAGCGCATCGGAGATGTTGGCCAGCCACTCATCGGCAAAGCCGCGCTCCACGGTGTCCATAATGGCGGTCTTTTTGTCGAGAATGGCATAGGAGTTGTAAGCCATGCCGTTGGGCACCACATACTGGCTCTCAAAGAGGTCGATCTTGTGGTCGTTGACGCCGATGTAGACGATGTCGTTGGTGATGTTCATGGGAGTCACTCCTTATGTAAATTTTGATCAATGCATTTCTTCCGCTTTTTTTGCGGCAGCCTCCGCCAGCTGGGCGGGGGTGGGGCGGTGCTTGGCGGTGTATTCGCTCACATCAATGCGGATGACGGACACGATGCGCACCAGCTTTTCGGTGAACTCAAAGTCCTTCCCGGTCTGGGCCTTCATGAGCAGGGTCATGGCGCGGATCTTTTCCGCCGGATCGTCCACCAAAACGGCGGTGCCTCTGCCCATGAGGGAGTAGTAGGTCACGCCGTACTGGCAGGGCAGCTTGCCCTCAAAGGGCTCCACGCCGCACTCCATCTCAAAACAGCAGGTGGGGTCGGCGCGGATGACGTCCAGCTTGTACCCCGTCATGGCGCTGTGGAGGTAGAGAGTCAGTCTGCCGTCCTCCATGGCATAGCCGTAGTTCATAGGGACGATATAGGGCTGTCCCTTGTCCACCAAACCCAGGTGCAGCACCCGGCTTCGGTCGAGAATGTCCAGGATCTGCGTTTCGTCGGTCACTTCAAATTCTCGTCTCGTCATATAGGTTCCTCCTGACGGCGCCGGGCCGGTAGATTTATTTTAATGCAATCAATTCCTGTTTTCAAGTGATATGACAATATTTTCACAAAAATATGGCGCGGGGTTGGCTCCCGTTGGCGCCGGCTTGCTTATTTGAGCAGCACCAGAGATTTTTCCAGCAGTCTGCGCAGGCGCGCAACGACCGCCCTGTGCAGCGCGGGCAAACGCAGGCGGTTTGAAACGGCGCGGCGGAGGAACTCCACCAGCAGGCCGGCGATAAAAAGGGCCGATGCAAAGGCGAAGGCAAAGAAAAGGCCGATGAGGGTGCGTCTGCCGGATACGAAGGGGAACAGGCAGTCTTTTATGTGCGCCCAGACCACGGGGCTGCATTGGAAGAGATAAATGCCAAAGGCCAGAGGGGACAGCTTGGCGATCAGCGTGCCCTTCAGACGCAGGCGGGAAAACAGAATGACCATCACAAGTCCGCTGATCACGATGGTGGGAGAGGTATAGTTGATCAGCTTCTTCTCCCCGCCAAACACAAACAGCGACCATGTCAGGAAAATGCAGCACGCCCAAAGCAGCAGCAGGACAGGCGCCTTTTTGCGGGCAAAGAGCTTCGCCCGTTGGGAAAGAGCGCCGACGGTGTACATCACCATGATCCAGATGGGGGTGTAGCCGTCCATCACCTTGAAGGGATCGTCCAGCAGAGAGACCAGGGGGAAGAGTATCATCAGGACCACCAGGGTTTTTCCGGCTGTGGCTTCGCTGATGGAAAAGACAAAGCGGTTGATGACCGGCATGGCGAAAAACAGCACGAAAAAGGCGGAGAAGTACCAGAACTTTCTGTGAGTGACCGGCATGGCGCACCCGATCATATCGCTGAGCTCCCATTGGCCGTTCATGTTCAGCAGCGTGAAAATCAAAGTGAGCACAAAGGAATAGAAAAAGGCCTGGGACCACAGGTCCAGCAGCTTTTCATAGCGCTGCGGACGGTCTGCCGCCATATATCCGCTGATGATGGCAAAGGCGTCGACGGCACAGTAGGAGAAGATCTCCAGAAACCAAAAGGTGTAATATCCGGTGGTGCCGGCCTCGTAGGCGCGCAGGATCCCGCCCTGGCTCAGGGTGTGGAGCATACACACCATGAACATGAGCACCAGCCGGAGCAGGTCTATGCCGTAATTTCGCTCTGTTTTCATTGCTTTCTCCTTGTGTGTACCGATTTTGGACCGTTGGGACGCTATTTCACAGGATGAAGGTCATATACGGCAACGATCTCGTTCCCGCACATCTCTCCGTTTTCCGCAAAGCAATAGTGCAGATATAGATCCCGGGCATGGGTATTTTCCGATTCATAGGAGAGCCAGATCTTTTCCGCCGGGCCAAAGGGGTTCGGCTCCCGTTGCCTTATGTTTTCACAAAATCAATGACCGCGTCGAGGGTCTGTCTGCCGTAACCCTTCCCCTGAAAGTTCTTGTCGATCATCAGCCGCCACAGGCAGTAATTCTGTGCGATCAGGTCGCTTTCGTCCTCGTTTCCCACGGTGCCCTTTCCGATCATGACGAAATCGATCAAAAGGTCGTCATCATATACCGCCAGAGGCAGGGCGTTGTTCCCCTCGTTGCGGGTGGCGTATGCCTCGGCCAGACTTTGAATGTTCTCGGCCACAAAATCCTTCTGATTGTCAAAGGGTTCCAGGGTGCATACCTTCCAGATATTTTTGTTGGTTATTTCCTCAAATCGAATCATTTTTCCTCCCAAATTCAAATCGGTCGCTCTGCCTGCTCACGGCTGTGCCGTGATCTCACCTGCCGGCTGCGCCCTTCTTTCGGTTTGAGACCTGCTGCCATGGTCTGCATTCTCATCACTTGATATCAGCACGGCAGCACAGACCAAAATCGTCAGCTTGCATCCGGGCCTTTTCTGACCAAACTGACCACCGTCTCTATATGGGCGGTCCGGGGGAAAAGATCCACCGCCTCTGCCCGTTGGGCGGCGTAGCCCAGGGGGGCGAACCGGGCGATGTCACGGCCCAGCGTGGCGGGGTCGCAGGAGACATAGACTACTCGCTCCGGGGCCATGCGGGCGACGGTCTCCACCACGTCGGGGGCCAGACCCTTGCGGGGCGGGTCCACCACCACCACATGGGGGCGGATGCCCTCGGCCTCCAGCCGGGCGGCCAGATCGGAGGCGTCGCCGCATTCAAAGCGGGTCTTGTGGCTGAGACCGTTGCGGCGGGCGTTCTCCTTGGCGTCCTCGATGGCCTGGGGCACCACCTCCACGCCGATGACCTGCCCTGCCTGCTCCGCCAGGGTGAGGCTGATGGTGCCGATGCCGCAGTAGAGGTCCACCACAGTCTCGCCGCCGGTGAGGCCGGCAAACTCCAGCGCTCTGCCGTAGAGCACCTCGGTCTGGGCGCGGTTGATCTGGAAGAAGGAGGGCACGGACAGGAGGAAGGTGTGGCCGCACAGGGTCTCCTCCAGCCGGGACTGGCCCCAGAGGGTGATGAACTCGTCACCCAGGATCACATTGGTGCGCTTTTTGTTCACCGACAGTACCACCCCCGTCAGAGCGGGGACGGCATCCCGCAGGGCGGAGATCAGCTCCTCGGCGTGGGGGATGCTTCTGCCGTTGACCACCAGACAGCACAGGGCCTGTCCGGCCTTGTTGGTGCGCAGGTAGAGGTGGCGCAGCAGACCCTTTCCGGTGCGCTCGTTATAGCAGGGAACGCCGAAACGGAGCATCCAGTCTCTGACGGCGGCACGGGCTGCGGTGTCCTCCACCGGCTGGAGCAGGCAGTCCTCAATATCCACCACCTGATGGGTGCGGCCCTGATAATAGCCGATGCGCCCCTCGCCCACGGGGAACTGCACCTTGTTGCGGTAGCGGCAAATGTCCCGGGCACCGTGGATGGTCTCCACGGGGATATCTGCCCCGCCCAGACGCCGGACGGCGTCCCGGACCCGGGCGCGCTTGGCCTCCAGCTCCTCGGCATAGGTCATGTGGCGAAACTGGCAGCCGCCGCATACAGAGTAATATGGGCAGTCCGGCTCCTGCCTGGCATCGGATGAGGCGGCCAAAGCCTCGATATGCCCCCATGCAGCATGGTGCCCGATGTGCTCGATACGGATGTCTGCACTCTCGCCGCGGACGGCGCCCTTCACAAAGACCACCATGCCCCCGATGCGGGCGATCCCCGCGCCGTCGCTGGAGTAGGCGACGATCTCGCCGCGGTATACCGCTCCCTCCCGGAGTTCCACAAAAGACTCCCCCTTCCGTTGTATCCTGTTTATTTTATCGTATCCCGGCTCAAAAAACAATGCGGAGCCGAAAAATAACGGGAATATTCCGCCGGCTCTCTGAATATATATAGTTATCCCAAAGAAGGAGGTGTACCCACATGGTACAGATCATGATTTATATCTACCTTGGGGTGTGCGTGAGTATGATCCTGTTCAACTGCGTCTATCTGGCGCTGTGCCGGCACAGCGCGGGGCGTGACGCCTGCTGGATGCCGGAGGTGCGGTCGCAGGCACTGCTCACCCGGCGTCAGCTGCGCAGGCTGCGCAAAAGCGAAGCCCTGGCGGAGCTGGAGGCGGCGCTGGACGCCTGCCCGGTCGAGGCGGAGGGGTTTCTCCTGAAAAACCGGGAAGGACTGCTGAAGCTGGGCGCCTGCTACCGGGGGCAAAGGGGCTCCGGTCGGGCGTATTATGACCATTTTTCCTGTAAATTTGCCCTTACCGTCCCCCAGCCCGCCGGGGCGGAGCGGCCTTCCGCGCCCCGGGAGGTGGCTGCGGGATGATGCAGATCGTCCGATTGTTCCTCGGTATCGTCAGCGCCTTTTTCGTGCTGTACATGATGGGATACTCCTCCTTCCTCTTTCTCTCGGTGGTGGTGGGGTCTTCCACGCTGTACGGGGAAAGGCGGAGGGAGGGGGTGCGGCGGGCGCTGCTCCCGGAGCGCAGGGTCCCGGTGAGCATCATCGTCCCCGCCCACAATGAGCAGCTCACCGTGACCGACACGGTGGCGTCCCTTCTGGCGCTGAATTACCGGGACTATGAGATCATCGTGGTGGATGACGGTTCGGAGGACGATACCTCCGCTGTGCTCATCCGGTCGCTGGGGATGCACCCCATCCGCCGGCCCATCTCCAAACGGCTGGACTGCGGCAGGGAGGAGCTGATCTATGAGACGATGGCGGCGGGGGTCCCGGTGACTCTCATCCGCAAGGAGAAAGGCGGCAAGGCCGACGCCCTCAACATGGGCATCAACTGCGCCCGCCACCCCTACTTTCTGTGCATGGACGCCGACTCCGTGCTGCAGAGCGACTCTCTGGAAAAGATCGTCCGTCCCGTGCTGGAAGAGGAGCATGTGGTGGCGGTGGGGGGCGTCGTCCGCCCCTGCAACGGCGCGATACGGGAGGACGGGCACCTCCGCGCCGCGGGACTGCCCCGCAATGTGCTGTGCGCCATGCAGGTGCTGGAGTACGACCGCTCTTTTCTGGCAGCCCGCATCCTCTTTGACAAGTTCAACGGCAGCCTCATCATCTCCGGCGCCTTCGGATTGTTCCACAAGGAGACGGTCATCGCCGCCGGGGGATATGACCGGGATACCATGGGGGAGGATATGGAGCTGATCGTCAAGCTCCACGAGTTCTGCAAGAGCGCCCGCCGACCCTACCGCGTCCGCTACGCCTCTGACGCGGTGTGCTGGACCCAGGTGCCGGAGACCCTGCGCGACCTGTGCAGGCAGCGGCGGAGGTGGCACATCGGCCTGCTGCAGACCATGTGGAGACACCGTGCCCTGCTCACCAACCCCCAATACGGGCCGGTGAGCTTTGTCTCCTGCCTGTACTTCTGGCTCTATGAGCTGCTCTCCCCGGTGATCGAACTGGTGGGGCTGCTCTCCACGCTGCTGGCATGGCGCGTCGGGCTGCTCAATGTGCCGTTCATGCTGCTGCTGTTCGCTGTGTACACCCTGTTCGGCGTGATCCTGACCATCACCGCTTTTTTTGCCCGCATTTATACCGCGGAGCAGACCCTCTCCCCGGGGGATCTGCTGCGCGCGGTGCTGCTGTGCGTGCTGGAGGTGGTGGTGCTGCGCACCGTGCTGGCCCTGCAGCGCATGGGAGCCATGCTGGGCTACCGCCGGGGAAAAAATCAGTGGGGAGCCATCCGCCGCAGACAGATGGTGCGGGGGTGACAGAACACAAGGGGGCTGCTGCAGAATGCTCCGGTCTGCAGCAGCCCCTTCTGTTTGTCTCCGACGGGTGACTTTCTGGCCGACCAGAAAGTCACCAAAGAGTCGCATAAGGATTGCACCCTTATGTATCCCGCTTGCACACTTTGGCTTCAGCAACCATCACCGGCGCACGAAACCGGATACAACGGCAGCTTCGTATTCGCTGCCGCACAGCTCAGCGGCAAGCACATCCAGCGCCCCAGGATACCGCGCCTGGCTTGAGGCGTGTGGCGGGTAGGCTGGGCAACGGAAAGGCTCCCTCTGACGAGGGAGCTGTCAGCGAAGCTGACTGAGGGAGAGATGCATCGAGAATGCATCGCTGCTTTTGTTCTCTCCCTCCGCCTGCCCTTCGGGCACCTCCCTCGTCAAAGGGAGGCTTTACAATGGTTGCTGCACCAACGCAAGAGCCCGTTGCAGAGCGATCGTTCTGCAACGGGCCCCTTTTTGTTAAATGGAAAACCGCAGGCACTCAGCGATCTGAGTGCCTGCGGTTGATTTTTATGCTTCTTCGGTGGCGGCCTCCACGGCTCTGCCGTAGAGCTTGGTGAGTCCGGCCATCTTTTTTGCCAGCTTCGCCGTGGCGGCGCCTTTTTCCATGCGCCAGGTCCAGTTGCCGGAGGGGAACCCGGGGATGTTGACCCGTGCCTCGGAGCCAAGCCCCAGATAGTCCTGCATCTGGGCCACGAACAGGTTGGCTACAGAGCTCATGCCGCCGCGGATCATGCCCCAGTTGAAGCCCTCCTTGGAATTGAGCCCCAGATACTTCACCGCGCAGGCCACATCTTCGGCGGCAGCCTCGTCCTTCCAGCCCATAATGGTGGCGTTGTCGTGGGTGCCGGTGTAGCAGATGCAGTTGCGGGGGTAGGTGTGGGGCAGGTAGTCGCTCTCCTCACGGCTGTCAAAGGCGAACTCCAGCACCTTCATGCCGGGGAAGCCGGAGTCGGCCAGCAGCTGCTTCACCTCGGGGGTGAGGAAGCCCAGATCCTCGGCGATGAAGGACTTGTCGCTGTATTTCCCGGTCAGCACACGGATGAGATCCATGCCGGGCCCCTTGACCCACCGGCCGTTTTTTGCGGTGGACACGCCGGAGGGCACGGCCCAATAGCACTCCAGACCGCGGAAATGGTCGAACCCGAGCACATCGTACAGCCGGAAGGCGCCGCCTACACGGCGCACCCACCAGCCGAAGTGATCCCGCTTCATCTTGTCCCAGCGGTACAGGGGGTTGCCCCACAGCTGACCGTCGGCACTGAAGTAATCGGGGGGAACGCCGGACACGTCGGTGGGCCTGTTGGCCTCGTCCAGCTGGAACCAATGGGGCTCGGACCAGACATCGGCGGAGTCCATTGCCACATAGATGGGCAGGTCGCCGATGATGCCCACGCCCTTCTCGCCGGCATAGGCCTTCAGCGCGTCCCACTGCTTGAAGAAGAGGAACTGGATGTAGGTGAACAGGCGGATGTCCTCCGCCAGATCCTTCCGGTACTTCCGGCAGGCGGCGGCCTTGTGAAGGCGGATGTCCTCATCGGGCCACTGGGACCAGGGCTGCATATTGAAGTGGCGCTTCAGAGCCATGAACAGGGTGTAGTCGGGCAGCCAGGACTTGTTTTCCTCCTCAAAGGCGGCCACGGCTTCGGCGTCCCGCACAAGACCCTTGTCGGCGGCCTTTTTCAGTACGGTGAAGCGGTTGTTGAACAGCTTGCCGTAGTCCACGCGGCAGGGGTCAGAGCCCCAGTCGATGCCCTCGATGTCCGCCTTCTTCAGCAGACCGTCCCTGACCAGCAGATCCAGATCCACGAAGTAGGGGTTGCCCGCGTAGGTGGAGAGGCTCTGGTAGGGGGAGTCGCCGTAGCTCAGAGGGCCGACGGGCAGAATTTGCCAATACTTCTGGCTGGCGGCGGACAGAAAATCAATGAAATCATAGGCGGCTTTGCCGAGGGTGCCGATGCCGTACTTGGAGGGCAGGGCGGAGATGGGCATAAGCACACCGCTGCTTCTCGTCAATTCCATGGCTGCTTACCCCTTCACTGCGCCGGCGGCGACGCCCTTGATGATGTGCTTCTGGCAGGTGAGGTAGAACACGATCACCGGGATGATGGACAGCAGAATGAGGGCCATGGTGGCGCCCAAGTCCACGGTGCCGTAGCTGCCCTTCAGATACTGGATATGGATGGGGATGGTGCGGTATTCGTTGATGTCCAGCACCAGATAGGGGAGCAGGTAATCGTTCCAGATCCACATGATCTCCAGGATGCCCACGGAGATCATGGTGGGCTTGAGCATGGGCACGACCACCTGGAAGTAGGTGCGCAGCGGGCCGCAGCCGTCAATGGCGGCAGCCTCCTCGATCTCCAGAGGGATACTCTTGGAGAAGCCCACGAACATGAAGATGGCAAGTCCCGCGCCGAAGCCCAGATAGACGATGGGGATGGTCCAGGGGGTGTTCAGCTTCAGGGTGTCTGCCGTCTTGGACAGGGTGTACATCACCATCTGGAAGGGGACCACCATGGAGAATACACACAGGAAGTAGATGATCTTGCAGAACAGGTTATTGACCCGGGCAATGAACCATCCGGCCATGGAGGTGCACAGCAGGATGAGAGCGGTGGAGAGCACGGTGATCACAACGCTGAACAGGACACTCTTCCAGAAGGGGTAATTGCCAAAGGTCATGCCCTTGATAAAGTTCTGGAACCCGGCCCACATCTCCCCGGCGGGGATAGCGAAGGTTTCGGTTTTGACAAAGGTGTTGAGCTTGAAGGAGTTGAGGACCACGATGATGACCGGCAGCACCCAGATGATGCAGACCACGGCCAGCAGCACCGACAGGACCGTCTTTCTGCGGCGCTCTGCCTGCAGACTATGCGCTTTCTTGTTGTTCATTACTGCTGCACCTCCTTCTTGCGGGTGTAGGCCAGCTGAGCCAGACCCAGCGCGGCCACCAGGATAAAGAAGATGACGGCCTTGGCCTGGGCGGTGCCCTTGGCGGCGGAAGCGGAGTTATAGAAGGTATTGTAGATGTTCAGAGCCAGCATCTCGGTGGTCTTGATGGAACCGCCGGCCAGAACGGTGATGGGCTGACCCGCGGTGAGTGCCAGGTTCTGGTCAAACAGCTTGAAGCCGTTGGTCAGAGACAGGAAGGTGCAGATGGTGATGGAGGGCATGACATTGGGGATGGTGACCTTGAACAGGGTCTGCATCTTGGAGGCGCCGTCGATCTTGGCCGCCTCCAGCATATCCCCCGGTACATTCTGCAGTCCTGCGATGTAAATGATCATCATGTATCCGATCTGCTGCCAGCACACCAGAATGATGAGGCCCCAGAAGCCGAATTTGGTGTTCAGGAGGATGGATGTCCCGAAGCGGGAGAGAATGCCGTCAAAAATCATGGACCAGATGTAGCCCAGCACGATGCCGCCGATGAGGTTGGGAGCGAAAAACACCGTGCGGAACAGGTTGGAGCCCTTGATCCCCTGGGTCAGCAGATAGGCCACCATAAAGGCCAGCACATTGATGAGGACCAGAGACACGATGGCAAAGAGGGCCGTGAACCAGAAGGCGTGGCGGAAAGAAGCATCCTGAAATGCCTTCAAATAGTTGCCGATGCCGATGAACTTCGCATCGGAGATGAGTTTAAACTGACAAAAGGACAGGTAGATGCCCTGGATAAAGGGCCAGACAAAGCCGATGATAAACGCGAGGACCACCGGCCCCAGGAACAGCGGCCACCACCGGCCGATGGTCCGCTGCAGAGAGGTTCTGCTGTGCTTCTTCCGTTTCACAATGTTTCAACTTCCCTTCTCTTTACATACATGCCGTCTGTCCCGCCCATAGGGGAGGAGCGGAGCGCCGGTTTTCTCGTTAGATGCGAAGCGGGGCGGGCGAATTCGCCCGCCCCGCAATTTAAAACTGTTTTTTGCTCGTTCCGGATCAGCCGTTCACGTTCTTGTACTGGGTGGCCCAGCCATCCACGATGGCGGTGCGGACGACCTCCCAGTTGGCGTCGGTGGGATCGGCGTTGTACTGGTTGAGGGCGGAAACGAACACGGCGCGGTACTCGTCAACATTGGGCTGATAGTTGGTGGCCCAGTTCATGACATAGCAGCCGTTGGCGGCATACTCGTTGGCGGCGGCCAGGAAGCCGTTGGTGGACTCCACGGCGTTCTTGTAGGGCATGACGCCGAAGGTGTCGACCAGCATACGGGAGGCCTCGGGATCGGTGACACACCAGACCATGAAGTCCATGGTGGCCTTCTGATCAGCCTCGGAGACCTTGGCGTTGATGGCCCAGCAGTTCTCGGTGCCGCAGTTCAGACCGGCCTTCTCTTCGCCGGCCACGCCGCAGTAGTAGGGGATCATGGTGGTGTTGGCCACGGTCTCGGACACGGCGGAATACTCCCAGGAGCCGTTGACGAAGAAGACGGCCTTGCCGGTCTTGAACTCGTTCTCGGCGTCGTGACCGCCGGTAGCCAGCTCGTTGCGGGACACCAGGCTATTCTCAACGCAGAGGTCGTAGAGGTTGCGGAAGTTGTCAACGTAGTTGCCGGGGATGGTGGCGGGGCACTCGGTCCAGGCCTTGCCCTCCTGGTCGTAGTAGTACTCCAGGTTGATCATATGGCCGGTGAAGCGCCAGGAGGAGGAGCTGTCCATGTCGCAGGAGGTGAAGGCGTCAAAGCCCAGCTCACCGGCGCGGGCGTGGATGTCCTCGGCAACGGCCTTCAGAGAAGCGAAGTTCTTGATCTCGTCCACAGAGTGGCCGGCCTTCTGCAGCAGGTCCACATTGACGATGATGCCGTAGCACTCATAGCAGTAGCCGATGGAGCACAGCTTGCCGTTCTCGTCATAGAGGTTGTAGGCGTCGGTGTTCAGCTCGTTGGCGATGGGGGTGCCGGTCAGGTCCAGAGCGTAGTCAGCCCAGGTCTTGACGCCCTCCATGTTGCCGATATTGAACAGGGTGGGGGGAGCGGACTTGTCCATCTCGGCGGTCAGGGTCTGGCTGTAAGTACCGGAAGCGGCGGTGACCACCTTGACGGGGACGCCGGTCTTGTCGGTGTACATCTTAGCCACGTTCTGGAGCACCTCGTCGGACTCGGGCTTGAAGTTCAGCCAGTAGACGGAGCCGGTGGCGTCGCTGCTGCCGCTGCCGCTGGGGGCGGGAGAATTGCTCCCGGTGGGAGTCTTGCTGCCGCCGCAGGCCGCCAGAGCGACCAGCATGCACAGAGACAGCACAAGTGCGAGAATCTTACTCTTTTTCATTACTATTTCCTCCTTAATCATTATCTTCACATTCCGACTGAAATGCCGGAATGCAAGGATCGTAATATGTTGGCCGGTGCAGAACACTGTCAAACCGAGGGGAATTGTGAAAACTAACAAATGTACAAATAAGGCCATAGGAAATATTATCAAAAATGCGCATGACTGTCAATCGTTTTTCCGTTATTACGGGGGAAAAATTTTTCCAGATGGTGTAAAAAACGGATTGCTTCCCATGGCTGCCGCCTGCGCAGACCTGCCGGCGGAGGAGATATCCCTCCAAAGCGGTGTCGCGCCGGGATGCTTCGGAAATTCGGCGCCGCATAACCGGCGCGATCCTGCGGATAATAATGGAGGAAAGAGAGATTTATCTCAGGACGCATCGGGCCTGTGCCCGGGATCGGGAAGAAACAGGACAGCAGACAAATAATTATGATTTGGAGAGGATAACAATATGAAAGCAACCGGAATTGTACGCCGCATTGACGATCTGGGGCGGGTGGTCATCCCCAAGGAGATCCGCCGCACCATGCGTATCCGCGAGGGCGACCCGCTGGAGATCTATACAGACCGCGATGGCGGCGTGATATTCAGAAAGTATTCCCAGCTGGGGGATGTGTCCGAATTTGCGGCGCAGCTGTGTGAGACGGTCAGCCGTGTGGCAGGCATCCCCGCGGTCATCACGGACCGGGACAGCTGCATTGCCGCCGGCGGACTTCCCCGGCGGGAGGTGGTGGACAAGCGGATCTCCCGGCAGGTGGAACAGCTGATGGAGGAGCGGCAGGCGGTACGCTTTACGCAGCGCACCGCGCCCCTGTGTGAGGGAGATGAGCGCTACCGGGTGCTGGTGGCGGTGCCCATCCTCACAGAGGGGGATGTGCTGGGGTGCGTGATGTTTGTCACCGACAAGGACCTCCCCCCACTCAGCGAGGTGGAGCTGAAGCTGGCGCAGGCTGTGGCCGGCATCATGGGGAAACATATGGAAAGCTGAAAAAGGGCGCGGCGCAGAGCCTTTCCTCTGCGCCGCGCCCTTTCAAACCGGTCATCCCTGTTCCGGGAGGAAGTCCTCCGGGGAGACAGACTGGTCGCTCACGAACATGGCAAAGTGAAGATGGGACTTCTGGCCGCTCTCGGCGGAGGCGGTACGGCCCACTGCGCCCAAAACCGTGCCGGTGGAGACCTTGTCCCCCGCCTTCACCGTGGGAACGGCGGTCAGATTGGCATACAGGCTGGTGAGGTTGCTGCCGTGGTCCACCACCACCACCGTGCCCAGCAGGTCATCGGCAAACACATCGCTCACCGTTCCGGCGGCGGTGGCTTTCACGGGGGTGCCCACATCGGCGGCGATGTCGATGCCGTTGTGGGTGCGCCAGTCGCCCATGGTCACATCATAGGCCAGGGCGTCCACGCAGTAGCCGGACAGGATGCTCCCCTTCACCGGCCATGTAAAAACCAGCGGAGCGGGAGAGGCAGAGGGCTTGGGGCTTTGGACGGGGGCGGTGGGGCTGGCAGAGGGCTTAGGCTCCGCCGAGGGGGAGGGGGAGACGGCTGTGGTAGGGACGGGAGAGGGGCTGACGGTGGGGGTGGGCTGGACAGAGGGCCTCACCGAAGCCGAGGGAGAGGGGGAGACGATGGAAGCGGTGCCGCCCACGGGCTGGTCGTCGCCAAGCTCCGACCGGCCGGACACACTGCGGATGAGGTAAAACCCCGACAGGCCGATGGCGGCCACGCAGATGAGGACCGCAAGATAAAATCCTTTCCCGGTGATAAAATTGGAAAAACGCTCAAATGAATTGTGATTTTTGCTCATAAAAACACCTCCGGGCCTATTCTTGACAGCTCGGAGGTGTCTTATACTCATTTTTTCAGCCCAGCCACTGAATGGTGTGCTTTTTGCGCGGGGGGAGGTTGGGGTAGCGCTCGTCGGAGAATCCCACCATCAGAGCGGCGAAGACCTGGTGACCCTCGGGGATGGACAGGAGGGCGCGGATCTCCTCGCTCTCGTTGGCAATGTGGGCCAGGTAGCCGCCCCAGCAGGTGCCCAGACCCTGCTCCACCAGCAGATGCTCCGCCAGAGTGACATCAATGGCGGTATCAATGGCGGGATAATAGCAGTCGGTGGGGTGGTGGGCGATGAGCAGGCAGGGGGCACCACAGGTGATGAGGTTGGAGCCCCGACGGTCCAGCCACACCAGATGCCTGAACTCCGGGCTGGTTTTGGCCCATTCCAGCGACAGCTGATAGATGCGGTCGATCTGCTCATGGCCGTAGACCACGCTCCAGCAGCAGCCCTGCAGGTTTTTGGAACTGGGGCCGTAGGCGCTGCCCTCCAGCGCGGTCTGGATGACGGCGCGGTCGGGAAGGGTATTTTTAAAATGGCGGATGGAGCGCCGGCGCTGGAGCAGGGAGAGCAGGGTGCCCTCAGGAGCGGGAGCGGGGTAGCACTCCTCGTGGGTCATGCCGTCACACTCGATGGCCTGTACGGGGCAGGTGGCGGTGCAGTGGAAGCAGTCCAGGCAGGGCTCCTGCTGGGGGGCGATGCTGCCGTCCTCATTCTTTCGGAACACATTGCGGGTGCATACGCGCACGCAGCTGCCGCAGCGGATGCAGAGATCCTGATTGATGGTAAACATGGAGCGACTCCTCCTTATAATGTAACGAGACAATTATAGTCACGGGGAAAGGAGAAGTCAATGATTTGATCAACCGGAATTTGCGGTTGTAAGCGTCTTGGCTCTCCCTTTGGGAGAGCTCAGCGTGTCGAAAAACTTCGACACGCTTCTCAGAAATGCAAGCATTTCTTCGAGGGGATGCAGTTCGCTGCGTCGCACTCGCTGCGCTCGCACGCTTGCGAACTGAGAAGTGTTTTTTCTGAGGCACGTGTCCTCAGAAAAAACATATTTCACTTTATTCCGTCATCTGCTGATGACGGAACTCTGCGAGGCTCTTGCACTTCGTGCATGTAAATCCGGCTTTTTCGACAGTCTCGGCTCTCCCTTTGGGAGAGCTGTCGCCGCCGAAAGGCGGTGACTGAGAGGGTTAATTTGTGCCCTCTCCGGCAAAAATCAAAGATTTTTGCCACCTCTCCCTATGGGAGAGGCAAGAATGGGCGGCAATATGTTAAGTTCATTGGAACCATTGGGATGCCCCTTGGAATTGGCGGAGAATGATGGTATAATAACGACCATACTGAAACGGTGAGGTGATCCGCGGCATGGACAGATACACACCCCTGGACCGGCTGCCGGGGATCGGACAGGTTCGGGCAAAAAAGCTGGAAAAACTGGGCCTTGCCACCCTGGGGGACGTGCTGGGGCACTATCCCCAGCGCTATGAGGACCGGCGGGAGCGCTATACCGTGGCGCAGGCGCCTGTTGGGACGCCCTGCTGTGTGTGCGCCATGATCGCCCAGCCCCCCACGGCGACCCACATCCGCAAGGGACTGGACCTGGTGAAGGCGCGGGCGGTGGACGATACCGGCGTGCTGGAGCTCACCTTTTTCAACCAGTCCTATCTGAAAACCGCCCTGGAGCCGGGGCAGAGCTATGTCTTCTTCGGCAAGGTGGACGCCATGGGCCGCCGCCGCTCCATGACCAATCCCGTGTTTGAGCGGGAGGGGGTGGGGCACATCACCGGCTGTATCCTGCCCATCTACCCACTGACCACGGGGATCACCAACAATCTGCTCTCCGGCATCGCCAGAAAGGCGGTGGAGAGCTGTGCGCAGGATGTACAGGAGATCCTCCCCGCTGCCATGCGGGGAGAGCATCATCTGTGCCAGGTGGAGTTTGCCCTGCGCTCCATCCACTTCCCGGCGGACTGGGAGAGCCTGGAACTGGCCCGCCGGAGGCTCATTTTTGAGGAGCTGTTCGTGCTCACCTGCGGAATGGCGCTGCTCAAGGGCAGACGCACCGGGGAGCGGGGGCGGGTGTTTTCCGCAGCGCTTGAGGAGTTTACGGCGCTGCTGCCCTTTACACCCACGTCGGCGCAGCGCAGAGCCATGGAGGACATGGCTGCCGATTTTGCCGCCGGACGGGTGATGAACCGCCTGGTGCAGGGCGATGTGGGCTCCGGAAAGACGGTGGTGGCCGCCTTTGGCGGTTGGATGGCGGCCAAAAGCGGCTGCCAGTGCGCCATGATGGCCCCCACGGAGCTGCTGGCGGAGCAGCATGCCCGCACCCTGTCGGAGCTGCTGGCGCCTGCCGGGGTCAGGGTGGGCCTGCTCACCGGCTCGGTGAAGTCGGCGGCGAGAAAGCATTTGCTTTCGGCGCTGGCCGGCGGTGAGATCGACCTTGTCGTGGGCACCCACGCCCTCTTCTCCCAGGGGGTGGAGTATGCCGATCTGGGACTGGTGATCGCCGATGAGCAGCACCGCTTCGGTGTGGCCCAGCGGGCGGCATTGGCGGCCAAAAGCGGCCGCGCGCCCCATGTGCTGGTGATGTCGGCCACCCCCATTCCCCGCACCCTCGCCCTCATCATCTACGGCGATCTGGATGTGTCCGTCATCGACGAGCTGCCCCCCGGACGCTCCCCTGTGGATACCTTCGTCATCGGGGAGGACAAGCGGCAGCGGATGTACGGCTTTGTGCGCAAGCAGGTGAGAGAGGGGCGGCAGGTCTACATCGTGTGCCCCTCGGTGGAGGAGAGCGAGCCCGGTGAGCATGAGGACGGGTGTGCCGACCTGAAGGCGGTGACCACCTACGCCGGGGAACTGGCGGAGCAGGTGTTCCCCGACCTGCGGGTGGGGTTCGTCCACGGAAAGATGAAGGCCGGGGACAAGAGCGCCGCCATGACCGCCTTTGCCCGGGGGGAACTGGATGTGCTGGTGTCCACCACGGTGATCGAGGTGGGGGTGGATGTGCCCAACGCCTCCCTGATGGTGGTGGAGAACGCGGAGCGCTTCGGCCTGTCCCAGCTCCATCAGCTCCGGGGCCGGGTGGGACGGGGCAAGCACAAGAGCTACTGCGTGCTGGTGTCCGCCACAAAAGGGGAGACGGCAAAGGAGCGCCTGCGCACCATGTGCGCCACCAACGACGGCTTCCGCATCGCGGAGGAGGATCTGCGCCTGCGGGGTCCCGGCGACTTTTTCGGCAAGCGGCAGCACGGTCTGCCCCAGCTGAAGGTGGCGGATTTTGCCGCCGATGTGGAACTGTTGAAGCAGGCGAAGGGGGCGGCGGAGAAGCTCATCGGGGAGGATCCCCGGCTGGAGCAGCCCGCCCATGCCCCGCTGAAGCGGCGGATCATGGAGATGTTTGAGGAAACGCCGGAAATATTTAACTAAAAGGGGTCGTAACAATGACAAAGATGGAAGAAGTTCTGGCTCTGCGCGCCATGGAGGAGCCTCACTATAACTGTGCCCAGTCTATGCTGGTTCCCTTTGCGGAGGAGCTGGGGCTGACGAGAGAGCAGGCCTATGACCTGGCGCTGGATTTCGGCGGCGGTATGGGCTGCGGCGGCCTGTGCGGCGTGCTCACCGGCTCCATGATGGTCATGGGCGGCAAGGGCGTGCCCCAGGAGGCGCGGGAGCGGCTGGTGGAGCAGTTCAGAGCACGCCACGGCGCGGTGAACTGCGACGAGCTGACCCAGGGTCTGGAGAGCCACACCCCGGAGAAGAAGGAGCGCTGTGACGCTTTGATCTGCGAGGGGATGAAGTGGCTGCTGAAGGAATTGGAGCAAGAGTAAGGAGAATTTCATGGAGAGCATCATTCAGATCCTTTCCCGGGAGCTGGACCGCCCGGAAAAGCATGTTGAGAACATCATCACCCTGCTGGACGAGGGCAACACCGTGCCCTTTATTGCCCGCTACCGCAAGGAGCTGCACGGGGCGATGGATGATCAGGCCATCCGCACCCTGGCCGACCGGCTGCAGTACCTGCGCAATCTGCAGGCCCGCCGGGATGAGGTGAAGCAGGCCATTGAGAACCAGGGCAAACTCACCGATGAGCTGTCTGCCGCCATTGACACCGCCGCCACCCTGGCGGAGGTGGAGGACCTGTACCGCCCCTATAAGCAGAAACGCCGCACCCGCGCCACCATCGCCCGGGAGAAGGGGCTGGAGCCGCTGGCGCTGCTGCTCTTTGCTCAGGAGCGGGACTGCCCCGAGCCCTTGGCTGAGGCGGCCGAGTATGTTGACCCTGAAAAGGGTGTGGAGACTGCCCAGGACGCCCTTCAGGGCGCCAACGACATCGTGGCGGAGATGATCTCCGACGACGCCGCCATCCGCAAGAGCCTGCGCGCGCTCATGATGCGCCAGGGTACGCTGGTCACCGTGGCCGCCACGGAGGAGGACAGCGTGTACCGCAATTACTATGACTTCAGACAGGCCCTCTCCCGCCTCCAGGGCCACCAGGTGCTGGCCATCAACCGGGGGGAAAAAGAGGAGAAGCTGAAGGTGCGCATTGAGATCGGGGACGAAGTCGCCCTGCCCGCGGTGCGCCGCTGCGTGGTGAAGCCCGGCTCCGCCGCCATGGAGTTCGTGCGCAATGCCGCCGACGACGCGTGGTCCCGCCTGCTGATGCCCTCCCTGGTCAACGAGATCCGCTCCGGCCTCACCGATGAGGCCTCCGAGGGCGCCATCGGCCAGTTTGCCCTGAATTTGAAGCCCCTTTTGATGCAGCCGCCGGTGAAGGGCTTTGTCACCATGGGCCTGGATCCCGGCTACCGCATGGGCTGCAAGGTGGCGGTGGTGGACCCCACCGGCAAGGTGCTGGACACCGCCGTGGTCTACCCCACCCACGGGGAGAAGGGCAAGCAGGAGGCCATCACCCGCCTCTCCGCCATGATCCGCAGGCACAAGGTGGCCCACATCGCCATCGGAAACGGCACCGCCAGCCGGGAGACCGAGCAGATGACGGTGGAGCTCATCCACAAGGTGGGGGGCGGCGTCAGCTATATGATCGTCAACGAGGCGGGGGCCTCGGTCTACTCCGCCTCCAAACTGGCGGCGGAGGAATTCCCCGAGTATGATGTGAACCTGCGCTCCGCCGTGTCCATTGCCCGCCGCCTGCAGGACCCGCTGGCCGAGCTGGTGAAGATCGACCCCAAGAGCATCGGCGTGGGCCAGTATCAGCATGATATGCCCCAGGCCCGCCTGGGCGAGGCGCTGGACGGCGTGGTGGAGGACTGCGTCAACGCGGTGGGCGTGGATGTGAACACCGCCTCCGCGCCCCTGCTCACCCGGGTGGCCGGCCTGAACGGCACTACCGCCAAAAATATCGTGAAATACCGGGAGGAAAACGGCCTGTTCACCACCCGCAAGCAGATTTTGAAGGTGCCCAAGCTGGGCCCCAAGGCCTTTGAGCAGTGTGCCGGCTTCCTCCGGGTGGCGGAGAGCAAGTCTCCCCTGGACAACACCGCCGTCCACCCCGAGTCCTACGCCGCGGCGGAGAAGCTGCTCTCCCTGTGCGGCTACACCATGGCGGATGTGAAGGCGGGAAAGCTTGCCGAGCTTCTGCCCCGTCTGAGTGCCTACGGTCACGAGAGGGCCGCGGCGGAGTGCGGCGTGGGCGTACCCACCCTGCTGGATATCGCCGGAGAGCTGCTCAAGCCCGGGCGGGACCCCCGTGACGAGCTGCCCGCCCCCGTGCTGCGCACCGATGTGATGGAGATGAGCGATTTGAAGCCGGGCATGGAGCTGAAGGGCACCGTGCGCAATGTCATCGACTTCGGCGCCTTTGTGGACATCGGCGTCCACCAGGACGGACTGGTCCACATCAGCCAGATCACCGACCGCTTCATCAAGCACCCCTCCG
>JAQXJQ010000201.1 GCA_029009035.1 Oscillospiraceae bacterium
ACGCTGCCCACATCGGAGGCCATCTCCTGGGTGTTGAGCATCAGCTCCTCCAGCTTTTCCCGGCTGATGGCGCTGTTGCGGGTGACAAAGCTGACGATACGGTCCTGAATGCGCTCAAAATAATGAAAGGTCTGGCTCACCGCGATGACCAGCCCCGTGAGCCGCACCGGATGGATGGTCATGGCCCCCGAGGGCACGATGAAGGACTCCTTGGCCGACACCGCCAGCGGTACGCCGATGGAGTGCCCCCCGCCCAGCACCAGCGACACGGTGGGCTTGCGCATCCCGGCGATCATCTCCGCAATGGCAAGGCCGGCCTCAATATCCCCTCCCATGGTGTTGAGCAGAATGAGCAGCCCGTCCACCTCGCGGCTCTCCTCCACCGCCGCCAAGAGCGGGAGCACATGCTCATATTTCGTGGTTTTCGTGCCGTCCGGGGCCTCCTGATGGCCCTCGATCTGCCCTACGATGGTCAGAGTGTGTATGGTACCGTCGCCGGTGGCCACGGTGGAGGAGCCCATGTCCACCACCTGCTGCTGGCGGCGGGACATCTCTCCCCCCTGCTCCTTGTTTTCCTCTGCCGGCTTGGTCTCCCCCGTCATAAAAACGCCCCCTTTTGCGTTAGCTTCCGCAAAAGGGGGCGTTTTATTCATGACAGGTGCTCCAACACCATGATGACCTCGTCCTCATCCACACAGCCGGTATGAACAAATCCGAGCTTTTCATAGAGGCGGCGGGCAGGCTCGTCCCCCTCCACATAGCACAGGCAGACCCGGTCGTAACGGCCATCCGCCCGCATCTCCTCCAGTGCCAGACGGGCAGCCTGTTCGCCGAACCCACGGCCCTGCCAGCGCTTGTCGATAAACAGCTGGCTGAACACATACTCCCCGCCCTCAGCCCAATCATAGTAGAGCAGCATCCCCACAGGAACACCGTCAACACAGATCATGCGGGCACGGCTGTTTTGGTTCCGGTAGGCCCAGGCCCGGGCCAGCAGGGACGCCCGGTCGGAGACAAAGTGCCGCTGATGCTCATGGACGGAAAGAGGCTCCCGCCAGTTCCCCTCGTCAATGTCCTCCAGACGGATCATATCTCAGCCTTCGTAGACTGCCTTGGCGGCCAGATAGGTCATGTAGCAATCCAGCTTGGACACAGTCTCGAAGGGGGCGTGCATGGACAGCACGGGCACGCCGGCGTCCAGGGTGTCGATGTTGCGGTTGGCCATGTAGCAGGCCACGGTGCCGCCGCCGCCCTGGTCCACCTTGCCCAACTCAGCCATCTGCCAGAGGATATTGCGGTCATCCAGCAGGCGGCGGACATAGGCCACGGTCTCAGCGCCGGCGTCGGAAGCGCCGCCCTTGCCGCGGGAACCGGTGTACTTGCACAGGCCCACGCCGTAGTTCACCAGAGCGGAGTTGCGCTTCTCGTAGACCTCGGCGAAGTTGGGATCGTAAGCGGCGGTGACGTCGCAGGACAGGCAGAAGGAGCGCTCAAGGCAGGCCTTCAGGGGCAGGTTCTGGCTGTCGCACAGGTCGCTGACAAAGGTGTCGAAGAAGTGGGACTGCATTCCGGACACGCCCTCGGAGCCGATCTCCTCCTTGTCGGCCAGCACGCAGATGGCGGTACGGGTGGGAGTGCCGTTCAGGTCAAACAGAGCTTTCAGCCCGGCATAGCTGCACACCCTGTCATCGTGGCCGTAAGCGCCGATGAGGGAGCGGTCCAGGCCGATGTCGCAGGCGTTGAAAGCGGGAACGACCTCGATCTCGGCGGAGATGAAGTCGGACTCCACCACGCCGTAACGCTGGTTCAGCAGCTTCAGAACGGACAGCTTCACGCTGTCGGAGCCTTCATCGTCCTTCAGAGGACGGCTGCCCAGCATCACATTCAGGCTCTCGCCGGGAATGGCCTCGCCCAGCGTGCGCTTGGACTGATCGGCAGCCAGATGGGGCAGCAGGTCGTTGATGGTAAACAGGGGATCGCCGGGGTGATTGCCGATCTCCACCTTCACCACCGAGCCGTCCTTCATGGCCACCACGCCCCGCAGCTCCAGAGGGATGGTCACCCACTGGTACTTGCGGATGCCGCCGTAGTAGTGCGTCTTGGCAAAGGCCAACTCGTCGCTCTCATAGAGGGGGGAGGGCTTCAGATCCAGACGGGGGGCGTCGATGTGGGCGGCCACGATGGACACGCCCTGATCCAGAGGCGCGGAGCCGATGACAGCCAAGTTCATGGCCCGCCCGCGGTTCACGCGGTAGACCTTGTCGCCGGGCTTCAGCGCCATGCCCCGCTTGTACTCCACGAAGCCGGCAGCCTCAGCCAGCTCCACGGTGTAGTCCACGCAGCCGCGCTCGGTCTTGCCGCGGTCCAGAAACACCTTGTAACCCTCGCTGTACCCGTGAATGGCGGCCTCCATGGCGTCATCCACCACGCTCCAGCCGTTCTTCTTGGTGTTCAGAAGCTCCTCGCGCAGCTTCTGGGCAGCAGTTTTCTCTTCCATGTTCAGTTCCTCCTATCATCAATTTGAATGTATCAATGCTTCAAACAGGGCTTTCGCCTGCTGTTCTACGATGCTGGGGTCGGCGCCGTCGTTGCGCAGGGTATGGTCGCAGCGCTCCGCAAAGTATTGCCCCGACTTCTGGGCAGATATGCGCAGGCGGGCATACTCCTCGCTGATGCCGTCCCGGGCCATGATGCGGCGCACCCTCACCTCATCGTCGGCCACCACCGCCACCGTCTTGTGGCAAATTTCGCCCAGTCCGCTCTCCAGAAGGGCGATGGCGTCCACCGCCACAGCGGGCTTTCCCTCCGCTTCCGCAGCCGCAATGGCCTCCTCCACCGCTTGGAACACATAGCGGTGGGTGATGGCATTGAGGTCGGCAAGGGCGTCGGCGTCGTCAAACACTACCGCGCCCAGCGCCTTGCGCAGCAGATGGCCCTCCCCGTCAAAAATGCCGTCGCCGAACCGCTCCCGCAGCTCCCGGCGCATGGGCTCGCAATGCTCGGTGAGGTCGTGGTAGAGCGCGTCGCAGTCCAATATCACGCCGCCCAGACCTGCAAGCACATTGAGCACGGTGGTCTTTCCGGCCCCGGTGGGGCCGGTGATCCCGATGACCTTCATGGCGTTACACCTCGATTATATGAAATCCCGCGGCCTTGTTCAGCCGGTTGGCGATGGCAAGGCCGATCCCTCCGGTGTCGGGGCACTGCGCCCAGATGGCGGGCACATCGGTATGGTCAAAAGCGCGCAGGGCGTCAAAAATATGCCGTGCCTGCTCCTCCTTATCTGCGGACGGGCCCAGGTCCATCAGATGGCCCCGCTCCGCCTGGGCGGCGAACAGAGGCCGGAATTCCGCAAAACAGATGATCCCGTCCTCTTCGCCCATATGGGCGGCGATATACTCCGCGCTCTTCTCCCCATCGCCCGCCACCACGGTGACAGGCGCCTTGGGGGCATAGTGGCGGTACTTCATGCCGGGGGCGCGGGGCTTTTCCCCCTCCCCCATGAGCCGGGTGACCGCCGGGTCCACATCCACCTCGCCCAGCACCTCACGCAGCTGCTCCAGCGTCACTCCGCCGGGCCGCAGCAGTCTGGGCGGGCAGCAGGTCAGGTCGATGATGGTGGACTCCACCCCCACGCTGCAGGCCCCTCCGTCCACAATGGCGTCGATCCTGCCGTCCATATCCTCCAGCATATGTCCCGCCGTGGTGGGGCTGGGTCTTCCGGAGCGGTTGCCCGAGGGCGCCGCCACCGCAACCCCCGCCGCCTCAATGATGGCACGGCACAGTTCATGGGCGGGACAGCGCATCCCCACCGTCTCAAGTCCCGCGGTGACCACATCGGGCACCGACTCCCGCCGGGGCAGGATCATGGTCAGCGGTCCCGGCCAGAAGGCCTCCGCCAGGGCATAGGCGGCGTCGGGAATGTCCCTGCAGTACCGCTCCAGCCACTCCGCGGACGGGATATGCAGGATCAGCGGGTTATCCTGGGGGCGGCCCTTTGCCTCAAAAATGCGGCTCACCGCGGCAGCGTCCAGGCCGTTGGCACCCAGGCCGTACACCGTTTCGGTGGGAATTCCCACCAGACCGCCTTCCCGCAGGATGGCCGCGGCCTGCCCGATATCATCACTTGTCAGAATTCTTGTTCTCACGATGCTTCTCTTCTTTTCTTTATCCTTTGCCCAGCACCAGCGAGGCAAACTGCTCCGGCGTCTCCGCGATGCAGTCGGCTCCCGCCTCTGTCAGCTCCTGCCGGGAGCGGAACCCCCACAGCACGCCGCAGGTGGCAAGCCCGCCGTTTTTGCCCGTGGCAATATCCACATTGCTGTCCCCCACAAAGAGGGTCTTTTCCCTGTCCGCCCCCAGCTTGTCCAGCATGGCGCGCAGCAGGGTTGGGTCGGGCTTCACCGGCACGCCGGGCAGCGCACCCTGTACCAGCTCGAACACGCCGGGATAGTAGTGTTCCACCACCGCGCCCGCCAGGGCGTCCGCCTTGTTGGTGAGGACCGCCACCCGGACGCCGTGGGCGCGCAGTGCGTCCACCGCGTCCGCCATTCCCTCATAGGGTGCTGTTTTATCCTGCTTATGCAGGTCATACCAGGCGGAGAACTCCGCGGTCACACGCCCCAGCTCCTCCGCGCTCAGCCCCTCGGGGACAAAGCGCGCCACCAGCGTGGGGATTCCGTTGCCCACCATCACCTTGTACCGGTCTACCGAATGGGTGGGCCAGCCGTGACTCTCGCAGACATGGTTGCCCGCGTCGGCCAGATCGTCGATGGTGTTCAGGAGCGTCCCGTCCAGGTCAAAAATCACATGGGTATACATAAAATCAGTCCTTTTGCTGTGCCAGCTGCTCCGCCTGATGGGCGGTGATCAGCGCGTCGATGATCTCATCCAGATCGCCGTTCATCACCGCGTCCAGCTTGTAGAGGGTCAAGCCGATGCGGTGGTCGGTGAGGCGGCCCTGGGGGAAATTGTAGGTGCGGATGCGCTCGTTTCGCATACCGCTGCCGATCTGGCTGCGGCGCTCCTGTCCGTATTCGGACTCGATGCGCTCCTGCTCCCGCTCGTAGAGGATGGAGGCCAGAATTTTCATGGCCTTTTCCCGGTTCTGGAACTGGGAGCGCTCCTGCTGGCACTCCACCACCGTGCCCGTGGGCCGGTGAATGAGGCGTACCGCGGAGGAGGTCTTGTTGATGTGCTGTCCTCCCGCGCCGGAGGAGCGGAACACCTGCATCTCCACATCGTTGGGGTCCAGGCGCACATCCACCTCCGCCATTTCCGGCAGCACCGCCACCGTGGCGGTAGAGGTGTGGACGCGGCCGCCGGACTCGGTCTCGGGCACCCGCTGCACCCGGTGGACGCCGCTTTCAAACTTGAATCGGGACCAGGCTCCATCCCCGTCCACCGTAAAGGAGATCTCCTTCAATCCGCCCAGCTCCGTCTCGCTGGCGGAGTTGACCTCCACCTTCCAGCCACGGGCTTCGGCGTACATGGTGTACATACGGGTGAGGGAGTTTGCAAAGAGGGCAGACTCCTCTCCGCCCACGCCCGCCCGGATCTCCACGATGACATTTTTGCCGTCGTTGGGGTCACGGGGCAGCAGCAGGATCTTCAGCTCCCGCTCCAGACGCTGAATGTCCGCCTTCGCCTGGGCGTACTCCTCCTGGGCCAGCTCCTTCATTTCGGGGTCCCCCATCAGTTCCTCCGCCTGGGCCAGATGCTCCTTGGCGCGGCAGAACTCACGGTAGGTCCTCACCAACGGCTCCAGCTCCCGCTGCTCCCGGTTGAGGCGGGAGACCAGCTCCGCATCGGCATAGGTCTCGTTGGCGGCAAGGCGTGCCTCGATCTCCGCATACTTCTGTTCCACAGCGTTCAGCCGCTCCATCAAGCAGACCTACCCCCGATCAAATAAAAAGGATTTTACCAGTGCCAGCGGCTCCCGGATATACATGGCCACCTTGGACGGCCGGTGGCTGGCAGGCGCGGCAAGGGTGGAGAGATTGTACGCTCCCCCAAAGACCCGTCCCCAGAGCATTCTGGCTCGGCTGAGATGAAATCCGCTGGACACCACGATCATGTCCTGGGTGGTGTCATACCCCTCTGCCGCCAGCAGTTCCGCAGTGCGGTTGAGGTTCTGCCAGGTGTTGTGGGACTCCTCCTCCAGCAGGATGCGCTCCGGGTCTATGCCCTGTTCGGTGAGGTAGCTCGCCATACACTGCGCCTCGCTGGTGGGCTCGTCGCCCCCCTGTCCGCCGGACACCACCACGGTCATGTCCGGGTGGTCGGCCAGATACTCCAGCGCCTTGTCCAGCCGATCCCGGAGCAGGATGGATGGGCTTCCGCCGGGCATAACCTTACAGCCGAGGATCACCATAACCTGTTCCTCTCCGGTCACCTCGTCCCGCTCACCGGCACAGACGATGCCGAAGAGGACGCCAAAGCAGAGGATGCCCGCAAGCACAAGGGCAAGCGCCCCGCGAAGGAGCCTGCGCCGCAGCGAGGCCTTCATCGGGCCTCCTCCAATTCCGCCGCCAGCTGTTCCCACACCGTGTAGAGGTGGGCCAGCTCGTCCTCCAGCTTCTCCCGCTCGGCATACAGGTCCTGCAGCTTCAAATAGTCGGAGGCTGCCGCCTCCATCTCTCCTGCCAGCTCGTCCAGGCGCACCTCCGCCTTCTCCACCGCCCGCTCCGCGGCCTTCACCTGCTTTTCCAGCTCCTTGGTGCCGCCGGGACGCTTGGGCTTCTCTTCTTTGGGCTTCACCGGCTGGGCCACAGATTGCTTCTGGCTGTTTTTCAGCTGCTCCTGCCGCTCCCGCCATGCGCGGAACTCATGGTAGCTCCCCCGGAAATCGGTGATGCCGCCGTTTTCCAGCATCCAGATGCGGGTGGCGAATTTTTCAATGAAATAGCGGTCATGGGACACAAAGAGCAGGTTCCCGCCGTACTCCTCCACCGCCTCCTCGATCCACTCACGGGAGTCGATGTCCAGATGGTTGGTGGGCTCGTCCAAAATCAGCAGGTTGATCTTGCTGTCCATGAGCATACACAGCCGAAGACGGGACTGCTCGCCGCCGGACAGGGCGGAGACGGGCTTGAACACATCCTCCCCCCGGAACTTGAAGGAAGCCAGGCGATTCCTCGCCTCCTGGGGGGTGCAGTCCTGGGCATAGAGCATGGTGTCCACCAGATTGCGGTCCGGGCGGTCAAATTTGATGATCTGGGGCAGATAGCCGATGCGGATGGACGGCCCCAGATAGACGCTGCCCTTGTCGGGAAGCTCCTCCTCCATGACGATCTTCAGGAAGGTGGACTTGCCGGTACCGTTGTCGCCCAAAAGCGCGATGCACTCGCCTCCCGCCACCTCCAGATTGAGGTCGGAGAACAGGGTGCGGGAGCCGAAGGATTTGGCAAGGCTGTCGATGACCATGGCCTCGTCCCCGTGGAACTCCTTCTCCCCGAAGCGGGTGGTGAGCTTGCGCTCCTTGGTGGGCTTTTCGGTGGTGCGCAGGCGCTCAATGCGCCGCTCCATATTGATGGCCCGCTTATACTGCTTGTCGTTGCCCATAAAGGCCCACAGGCGCATCTGCTCGGCAGAGGCCTCCAGCTGGCTGATCTTGGCCTGCTCCTTCTCATACTGGCGCAGGCGCTCCTGATAGCGGCGCTCCTTCTCCTCCACGTAGAAGGAGTAGTTGCCGGAGTACAGCTCCGCTTTCCCCGCCTGGATCTCCGCCACCCTCTTGACCACCCGGTCCAGAAACCAGCGGTCATGGGAGATGGCGATGACAGTGCCCTTGAACCGGTCCAGATACTCCTCCAGCCACTCGGTGGCGTTCAGATCCAGATGGTTGGTGGGCTCGTCCAGCAGGAGGATGTCGGTGTCCTCCAGAATGAGCCGGGCCAGATTGATGCGGGTCTTTTCTCCGCCGGAGAGGGCAGAGAAGGGCCGGCTGCGCATATCGGCGCCGATGTTCAGGCCGTTGCACACCTTGTTGAGTCGGATCTCGGTGTCGTAGCCGCCGCCGGACTCAAAGGCGGCGGTGAGCTTGTCATACCGTGCCATGAGGGCGGGGTCGCTCCCCTCCCCCATCCTGACGGCCAGTTCCCCCATCTCCCGCTCTATGTCATGCAGGCGGGAAAAGGCGGTGTCCAGCACGTCGCGGACGGTATACTCCTCGGGGTAGACCGGAATCTGGGAGATCAGTCCCAGCCGCTTTCCGGGGGCAATGGTCACAGTGCCCTCATCGGGGTACACTTCGCCGGTCATGATACGGAAGATGGTGGTCTTGCCCGCGCCGTTTTTGCCCAGCAGACCCACCCGCTCCCCCTCGTCCACCTTGAGGGAGAAGCCATCCAGGATCCTCTGGCCGACCTCAAACTCCTTGATCAGGCCGGTCAGCTGTATATCGATCATAAGTCACACTCCAAATCAGTGGGAGGTATGCGCCTGCAAAAATTCCACGATCCGCTCAAAGGCCATGGAACGGGACGCCTTGACCAGAATGGTCACGCCGGCGCGCACCTCACGCAGCAGAGCATCCTCTGCCTCCTCCATAGTGGGATAGTAGCTGGCCTGCTCCAATCCCGCCTCCCGGGCGCCCTCAGCCATGTACCGGGCCAGATCGCCGATGGCAATGAGCCGGTCTACACCGGCGGCGGCGAAGTAGCCCCCCACCGTGCGGTGGAACAGCTCGCTGTTGGCCCCCAGCTCCTTCATATCGCCCACCACAGCCACACGGCGGCGGTCATGGGCGTCACCCAGCACAGCGGCGGCAGCCCGCATGGACTGGGGGTTGGCGTTGTAGGCGTCGTTGAGGATGACCACATCCCCGGGACAACGGATGAGGTTCATCCGCATCTTGGTGGGCAGGAAAGCACGGATGCCCTGGGTGATCTCGTCGGGAGCCATGCCGAAGTGCTCCGCCACCGCCACCGCCATCAGTGTGGGATAGATCATGTGGGCGCCCAGGGCGGGGATGCTGGCGCCGAACTGGCTGACGGGGGTGCGCACGGTGCAGGAGATGTGCCCCTCCTCGTTTTCCACATCGCAGGCGGTGTACTCCAACCCCTCGCCGCTGCCCACAAAGACCGTCTTCTGCCTGAGGCTGCCCCGCAGGGTGCTGAGCATGGGGTCGTCCCCGTTCAGCACCGCAAGGCCGTCCTCCTTCAGGTGGGCAAAGGCCTCGCACTTGGCGCGAAAGATGGCCTCACGGCTGCCCAGATTTTCAATGTGGGCATCGCCGATATTGGTGATGAGGACCACATCGGGCTGGGCCAGCTCGCTGAGGTAGTCGATCTCACCGGCGTGATCCATTCCCATCTCCAGCACGCAGATCTGGTGCTCCCGCTCCAGGCGGAGGATGGTGAGGGGCATACCGATGTCGTTGTTGAAATTGCCCTCGGTCTTGAGCACCTTGTATTTGTTCCCCAAAACCGCCGCCACCATGTCCTTGGTGGTGGTCTTGCCCACAGAACCGGTCACCGCCACCACGGGGATGGGGAACAGGCTCTTGTAATACTGGGCCAGGTCGCGCAGCGCCCGCTGGGTGGAGCGCACCTTCACATAAAACTTTCCGGGCAGATAGCTCTCCCGCTCCCGGGCGGTAAGGCAGCCGGCAGCACCGTCCTCCAGCGCGGAATTGATAAATCCGTGGCCGTCAAAGCGCTCCCCCTGCAGGGGCAGGAACAGGCAGTTTTCGGTGACGGCGCGGCTGTCGGTGCACACCCCCGTAAAGGTGGCGTTCAGATCCCGGAAGTCACCCAGCAGCGTGCCGCCCACGGCCTCCACCAGCTGGCCCAATGTCAATGCTTCCATGTGCGTCCTCCTTACTTCCCCGCTTTTCTGGCCTCCAGAGAGGCATAGATGATGCGCTCACACAGCGCACCGTAGTCGACGCCCACCGCCGCGGCCTCCTGGGGCAGCAGGCTGGTAGGGGTCATGCCGGGCAGGGTGTTGATCTCCAAAAACCAGGGGGTACCGTCCTCGGTGACGATAAAGTCAGCCCGGGAATAGACGGACAGACCCAGGGTACGAAACACCGTAAGCGCGTCGGCGCGCAGACGCTGCTCCCACTCCCCGGGGATCTCCGCGGGACATACCTCCACCGCGGCGCCGGGCTGATACTTGTTCTCGTAGTCGTAAAAGCCCACTTTGGGAATGATCTCGATGGAGGGCAGAGCCTGATCCTCCAGAATACCCACCTGGATCTCACGGCCCTTGATGTACTGCTCAATGACGCTTCGTCCGCCCAGAGCCACCCCCTCCCGGAGGGCCTTCTCCAGCTCCGCTTTGTCATGGGCGATGGACACGCCGATGGAGGAGCCGGAATCCAGGGGCTTCACCACACAGGGCAGCTCCAGCCGCTCCACCAGAGCGGGGATGTCATCCTCGGTGTAGTCCACCCGCTCCCAGGCGGGGGTGACGATGCCCTTGGGGGCCACCATGCGCTTGGTCAGGTCCTTATCCATGGCGATGGCGCTGCCCAGATAACCGGAGCCGGTGAAGGGGATCCCCAGCAGAGAGAGGGCAGCCTGTACCCGGCCGTCCTCACCGCAGGAGCCGTGAAGGGCCAGGAAAACCACATCCGCCAGAGCGCACAGTTCCAGAACCCCGGGGCCGAAGAGGGAGTCCCCCCCTCTCTCCGCCTTCAGCTGCTCCAGATCGGGCGCCTGACGGGAGATTTTGGTGAGATCGGCGGGGATCTCGGCGCCGAACATGGCTTCGGGAGCACCCGCAAAACCCAGATACATATCCACAAAGGCCACCTCATGCCCACGCTGGCGCAGGGTGGTGCAAACTCTGCTGCCGCTGGAGAGGGACACATTCCGCTCGGGGCTGAGGCCGCCGGCCAATACAACGATCTTCATATTTCAAACGCTCCTTAAAGCTGATTTATCTATTATATGCCTAATGTAGCAGTATAGCACATTTTGCCGCCGCCGACAAGCACAAGGGCGCAAAAAGAACCCACCTGCGGAGAGGTTTCGCAGGTGGGCGAGACCGTCGAAAAAGGCTCCGCCTTTTCCGACGATTTTTTGCAGTCCGCTGCATCGCAGGTTTTGCCTGCCCGAGGCAGCCAAAACCCACGCTTGCGGCCTGAGAGGTATTTTCTCCGACGCGCATGTCGCCGGAGAAAATATATTTCACTTTTTTCGCCGCTGTGCGGCGAAACTCTACGAGGTTTCTCAACAAGCGGACCCACCTGCGGGGAGGTTCCGCAGGTGGGTGCAAATCCGTCTTTTATTACAGGTCAAACACGGTCAGATCTTCGCAGTCCTTCAGGGCGGTCTCGGGACCCACCACGCACACGGCGCCCTCGGTGCTCATGCGCTCCAGAGCCTCACAGTGGCTCACCAGCTTCTCCCGGGTGGTGGCGAGCATCTGCGCCCGGGTCTCCTTAAGGCGCTCATAGGTCATGCCGGCGAGCCAGCGCTCATCCGCCAGATTGCCCTGCCGTCCCGGTTCCAGCAGCGGCTCGGAGGCGGCAATGGCGGAGATGATGAACTTGTCCGGGTCCTCCTCCCCCGCACAGAACGCCCGCAGGAAGTCGGCGCTGCCGCCGTATACCGCAAGGGTGCGGCCGGGCGTGGGGTCACGGAAGGAATAGGCGATCATGCCGCCGGTCCTGGTGCAGCGCAGGCCGGTGCCGTAGGCTCCGCCCTTGACACGCACCTCGTTCCACAGGTAGCTCAGGGTCATGATGTTGGACAGCACCGGCAGGCTTCCGTCGCTGACGCTTCCGTCCTTCAGCTGATAGCCCTGCACCGCGAAGGACGCCTGGGCCGGGATGCGGATACCCATGCGCTGAGGCAGGGCGGAGGTGTAGGCGGGGCGCAGATCACAGCGCTCCCCCTGGGGCAGGGCGGACAGGAGGCGGTCAAGCTCCGCCTCTCCGCCGGAGGTGACGCCCGCAATGAGACGGGCACGGCAGATGCAGCGGCTGCGCACCCGCTCCAGAAGGGCTGCAAAGTCCTCAAAGCGGCTGTCGAACTCCTTCACAAAGCTGCGGAGCCACTGCAGATTGGTGAAGCCGTTGATGGCCTCGCCCACAGCGGCGGTGGCGCTGTAATGGGAGGTGACCGCCTGAACGCCCAGCATATGGCCGCCGGAGACGGCGTCCTGCCGGCCGATCTCATTGGACTGCACCGCCAGCTCCCGGATGCGCTCCGGCTCACGGAAGCTGACCCGGAGCAGGATCTCGCAGATCAGCTCCATGGCCTTATCCCAGTTGGCGTCCAGCACGCCGGCGCGCACGCACAGGCAAGGCAGGCAGGTATCGAACTCCCCCTCGCGGGAATAGGCGGACAGGCTGAAGCGCAGGGAGCCGATATAGGTCTTGATCTCCTGCTGGAGCTGGGCCACAGTATAATGCTCCGTGGGCAGCTGATCCAACAGATCGGGCAGCAAGGAGAGCTGGGTCAACTCCTCCAGGGTGCAATCTCCCAGAGAGAAGTACAAAGAGAGGTAGCTGATGCCCTTGGTGGGAATGCGGTGGCGCAGGATCTTCACACCCTCCACACTGCTCTCCTCGGTGTCCACCCAGTCGGGCAGCTCGCTCACCTCGGACAGGGGCAGCGTGGGCAGGGTGGCCAGCTGCTCCGGCGTATCGGGGGTCTGCTGCCAGCGCTCCAGCGCCGCGTTCAGCTCTTCCAGCGCCGCCTGCTCCGCCTCACTGCGCGCCGCCTGCTCCGCCTCCAGCCGTTTCTGCTCCGCCTCACGAAGCTCCGCGCCGTAGGTGCGGGAGGGAATGGCCTTCAGGGTGACCATCCCTTCCTCGTCCAGCAGCAGCTCCGAGAGCAGCTTCTCATAGCCGTCGCCCTTCATCATCTCATTGAGATGGGCGATGGCCTCGTCGCACACCAGATACATCAGCGGGTCTCCGCCATACATCCAGCTACATGTGGCGCTGATGGCGTGGATGAGGCCCCGGGGCTCCCTCTCCTGACGCAGGCGGAAGGCATAGCGGTTGATGCAGGCCTGCAGGGCGGCGCGGTCGATGCCCTGCTCCACCAGTCGGGAAACGGTGGAGCGCACGGTGGCGCGGATGGCGGGCAGCTTGTCCTCCGCGGTGTTGCGCACCTGCAGCTGGATATAGGGCTGGGCGATGCCGTCCACCACAGCCAGCGTCACATCCTCACCCAGGCCGGCGGAGAGGATGGCCCGCTTCAGGGGGGACTCGTTGGAGTCACACAGCAGGTCGCACAGCACATCCGCCGCCATCAGCTTTTCCCGGTCGGCCCAGGTGCCGATGATTTTGGCGGTGGTGAAGATCACCTTGTTGTCCAGCTCCTCGCCCTCGCCGATCTCGTAGCGGCACTCCCCCTCGCCCCCTCTGGGGACCTGCATGGTCAGGATGTGCTTCTCTCCGCTGCGCTCATAGCGGGAGAGGTAGCTGTCGATCATCTCCAGCGTCTCGTCCAGGGGCACGCTGCCGTCCAGGAAGAAGCGGGCATTGGAGGGGTGATAGAACCGGCGGTAGGTATCCACATACTGCTCATAGCTGAGGTCGGGAATGTGGGCGGGGTCGCCGCCGGAATTGAAGCGATAGCAGGTATCGGGGAAGAGCAGGCCGTCCACCTCCATCTCCACAATGGCGTCCACATCGGACATGGCGCCCTTCATCTCGTTAAACACCACACCCTTGTAGGAGGGTACGCCGTCGTTCAGCTCGGTGTGCCACCCCTCCTGGTAGAACACATTGGGGTTGCGGTCCAGCAGCGGAGAAAACACCGCGTCCAGATAAACGGAGGTCAGATTGAGAAAGTCCTTTTCGTTTCGGCTCGACACGGGGTATATGGTCTTGTCCGGATAGGTCATGGCGTTGAGGAAGGTGTTCATGGAGCTTTTCAGCAGCTCCACAAAGGGCTCTCTCACGGGATACCGATCCGAACCGTTGAGCACGGAATGCTCCAGAATATGAAATACGCCGGTGCTGTCCTCGGGCAGGGTCTGAAAGCTCACGCAGAACAGCTTGTTGTCCTCGCCGTTATCCATCCAGCACAGCTGTGCGCCGGTCTTGTCATGGGTCATCTCCACCAGGGTGGCGCTGAGCTCCTCCACATGGCGCACACGCTCCACGGTAAACCCATGGAGCTTCCTTCCGGTTTCCGGTTTCATGTGATCTCTCCTTCTTTGGTGCAATGATAGTTGCGCGTGATTTGTTTCATCATACTACAAGTATATCCGAAGTGCAACGATTGCCTTGCACCAAGCCTCTTTTTCAAAACAAAAAGCCCCGCTCCCCTGCATTGGGAACGGAGCTTCACAACGACAAATACCCAGAGAAAAGAAAAACCTTTCGCCAAAGCGAAATGCCACCACACCTCTTCACGATTCACTGTTACCTTTTACTTGCCAAAAAACGCCTGTATGATTTCGTGAAGAGGGAAGAAGTAAAAATCGCCGATCTTCTGTCGAAGATCGGCGATTTTTGGCAGCGGATGAAGGATTCGAACCCTCACAAACAGAGTCAGAGTCTGGTGTGCTACCGTTACACTAATCCGCTATTTGGCCGGCTCACGCTTAAGCCTTTGTAATTATAGCAGAAAGTTCCGCTTTGTCAACCCTGTTTCTGCAATTTTCCGAAAATAATTTCGGCTCTGAAAAAGGTCTGCCGCAGGACGGGGTCCCGCGGCAGACTTGCCTTCTGCTCAGTTGTAAAACGCGTGGGCGCCGATGGTCGCCACATAGGGGCGGTTGCGGGAGGCATAGGTGTTCATCCCCGCGCGGTTGAAGAACAGCGCGTTCTCCAGCACCACGGTGCCCTCCAGCACCAGCTTGGCGGCCGCCACGCTGGCAGCATTGGGCTCACGGTAGATGGAGCCGCTCATGGCAGGGCTGAACTGGTTCTTCTGGAACAGAACGCCCTTGATGGTGTTGGGGAATTTGGGGCTGCTCAGGCGGTTCATCACCACATTTCCCACGGCGATCTTGCCGCTGAGGGACTGGTTGCCGCTCTCGGCGTAGATGATGTGGGACAGCCAGTACAGGGTCTCCCCGTCATAGTACTCGCTTCCGGGGGTCAGATAAGCCCCGGCGCCCTCAATGGAGTTCATCACGATTTGGCCGGTGGCCCCATCATAGGCAATATCCAGATTGCAGACCTCCGCCAGGGAACGGATGGGCAGCGCCACCTTACCGTTCACCTGCTTCACGCCGTTCTCCACATAGAGACAGCGGCCGTTGGCGGTCAGATAGCGCTCGCCGAACTTGGCACTGATGGTCAGGGTCTCCTCGATCACATTGGCTGCAGCCTCAACGCCCTCAGCCTCCACATCCACGATCTCGGTCACGGTCACACAGTCGGCAGTCACGCTGCCGTTTTCCTCCAGCACCTCACAGTCGGTGCTCAGAGCCTTTACAAAGGACTCCACGGTAATATAGTTGTGGCCGTTGACGCACTCATATTCAAGGCCCTCAACAGGCTCACCGTTCAGGTAAAAGGGGGAAGTGGAAGCAAAATCGTCGGCGGTCTCTTCCCCGGTCTCAGCGGCGGACTCGCTCACCGGAGCGGTCTCTGCCATGGCGGGCGCATTCTGCTCCTTTTCATCGGCAGCGGCGGCAAACCCGGGAATGACAACAGACAAGGCAATGAGAAGCCCCAGCATCAGGCCGGTTACTCTCAACTTCATACGATCTCTCCTTGCTACAATTTGTTCTCAAATTGTAACCATATTGTAACCGATTTTATACCGTTTTGCAAGGCTTTTCTTTTATACAATATTCCCAAACATAACTGGGACGATTTGGTATTCTTGTGTATCATTCATAATATCCGTCCAAATACCCCTAATTTCCAAGATATGTGCTAAAAAAGTTCACAACTCAAATTGACGCTCCAAAACAGCGCATCGCCCGACTGAAAAATCAGTCGGGCGATGCTGCAGAAAGTTACAATTATTGATAGAACCAGTGGACGCCGATGGTGGTCACAAAGGTACGGTTTTCCATGATCCAGTGGTTGTTGGTGAGGGCGGGGGCGAGAAAATAAAGGCTGTTTCCGGCCACTCTCGCACCCTCCAAAACCATCTTGGCCGCCAGCACGCTTTCCGCCGTGGGGTCCTTATAGATCATGCCGTTGGCCGTGGGCTGGAACTGCACCCCCCACTTCCGGTCAAAGATCACGCCGTAGATGGTATTGGGGAATTCCCGGCTGGCCACCCGGTTGAGCACCACGGTGCCCACCGCCAGCTTTCCCTCCAGCGGCTCGCCCTGGCTCTCGGCGGAGATGATCTTGCTCATCCAGTACAGCTCGTCATCCCGGTAGGGTCTGCTCTTCGGGCGGCCATTGCCGCTGGTCACGGTGACGCCCTTCTCCCGGCTCCAGTCCACCTCAGCCCCCAGCGCCGCAGCCACCGCCCGCACCGGGACCAGCACAGAGCCGTTTCGCATCACCACGCCGTCGGGTATGTAGAAGGCGCGGTCATTGAAGGTCAGCCAGCGGTCTCCCGGTTTGGCCCGCAGGGAGATCCCCTCTCCCTCCACCCATCCCGCGCCATCCCGCCAGCTCACCGCGGCCTCCGGCGCCAGCAGGCCCGCCATGGTCCGCAGGGACACATAATGGGTCCCGTTGATGCGTTCTGTTTTGGCCTCCTGCCACACATCCCTGCCGTCCACCCGCATGGCGTTGACGGCGGCCTGCGCGGGCGTTGCCAGCGATACGATCAATACCGCAGCCAGCAAACCCACGCTCCATCTTTTCTTCATTGGTGATCACTCCTTGGCTTGGTTTGATTACCACTAAATTGTAACCGTTTTGTAACCCTTTCCGCAAGCTGTAAATATTTCCATATTTTACGGAGAAGCTGTAAATAAAGGCTTGACAAACACGGAAAACCTGTTATAATAACCTGCGTGACTTACGAAATCCGACTTGCAGCGGTATCGAAGAGGTCATAACGAGCACGATTGGAAATCGTGTGACGGTCAAAAGCCGTCCGAGGGTTCGAATCCCTCCCGCTGCGCCAAAAACCCGAACGCATTTGCGTTCGGGTTTTTTACTTTTACCTTTTTCGATCCACGGCCATAGCCCGTTACAATATGGCACGCCGAAGCGCAGATGCGCTTCGGCGTGTTCTGCTTTAAGCCTTTTTGAAAAACGCCACGGCGATGGCGCCGGGACCCACATGGGTGCCCACGACGCTGCCGATGCAGCAGCTCTCGGGCCGCTCCACATTGCCCTCCCAAAGCCCACGGCTGTCATCCACATACTTCTGCAGCAGGTCGTCGTTGAGTCCGGTGTAGCCCAGCAGCAACGGCCTCACAAAGTCCACACCGCCCACCTTTCGGATCTCCTCGTTGAGCAGGTTATTGCCCTGTCTGGAGCCACGGGCCTTGCCCAGCACGCTGATGGTGCCGCCCTCCAGGGTGATCACCGGCTTGATGGCCAGCAGTCCGCCGGCAAACGCCACGGTTTTGGAGATGCGGCCTCCCCGCTTCAGATACTCCAGCGTGTCCAGCAGGGCAATGATGGCCACGCGTTTCTTGGCCTGCTCCAGCTCCTGCGCGATCTCGGCGGCGCTCATGCCGCGGTCCACCAGCTGCAGCGCATATTGGATCAGAATACCGGCGCCGATGGTCACCGTCTCACTGTCCACCACAAAAACCCGGCCCTCATAATCCTGCGCGGCAATGGCTGCGCTGTTATAGGTCCCGGACAGAGAGGAACCCAGGGTGATCACCACTGCGGTATCCCCCTCCCCCAGGACCTCTTCAAAGGCGTCAACGAACACCTGAGGCGTGGCCTGACTGGTGGTGGGGAGCACATTGCTCTCGATCAGCCTCTCATAAAACTGGCGGTTGTTGATCTCCACTCCGTCCAGATACCCCTCCTCGCCAAAATGTACGGTGAGGGGGACGATATGCAGCCGTTTCTGCACTATTTCAGACATATTGGCAGTGGAGTCCACAATAATTTTAACGCTCATAGCTTCCTCTTTTCATACTTGGGCCGTTCATGTACACCCATTGATTTCGGAGGCGCTCCTGAGAGCGCCTCGATTGTTGATTTATCAACATTGTAATCATACCACACATTTGTTGATTTGTCAACAAATACCGCCATTGTGCCCGTTTGGAAACAAAACAACGCCCACCTGCATACGCAGGTGGGCGCTGTAACACTCAATTGATGAAACTAAGTTTCAAAAATTAGTCGTTGGAGACGCTGATGACAACGCCGGAACCGACGGTACGGCCGCCCTCACGGATAGCGAAGCGCAGGCCCTCCTCGATGGCGATGGGGGTGATCAGCTCAACGTTCATGTCGACGTTATCGCCGGGCATGCACATCTCGGTGCCCTCGGGCAGAGTGATGACGCCGGTAACGTCGGTGGTACGGAAGTAGAACTGAGGACGATAGTTGTTGAAGAAGGGGGTGTGACGGCCGCCCTCTTCCTTGGACAGGACGTAGACCTGGCCAACGAACTTGGTGTGGGGATGGATGGAGTTGGGAGCGCACAGAACCTGGCCGCGCTCGACCTCCTTCTTGTC